>JAZDIG010000199.1:0-9284 GCA_043805105.1 Candidatus Glassiibacteriota bacterium
GGCATCTATCGCCTGGGAGCAGGTCTCGGCCCCGCCACCGCATTCCTCTATTCCGGGCCGGCCATTAATGTGCTGGCCATCATCCTGACCGCCAGAGTTCTCGGACTCGAGCTCGGAATCGCGCGCGCCGTTGGAGCGATAATGTTCAGCGTCGTGATCGGCCTGCTGATGCACCTGATATTCCGGCGCGAGGAAACCGAAAAGCAGAACGCCCAGGCTGCCCTGCCGGAACCCGAAGTGTCCCGGCCCCTGTGGCAGAACGCCGCCTACTTCGCCTCGATGGTGGCCGTGCTGGTTTTCGCCAACTGGGGGAAGCCGGCTGAAAGTGCGGGCCTTTGGCACGCAATATATTCAATAAAGTGGCTGCTCACCGCCGTTTCAGCCGCGGGGCTCGGGATTATCCTTGTCCTCTGGTTCGGAATGAATTGGCTTAAGCTCGGGCTGATCGCAGTCCCGCCCGTGCTCCCGGCAGTCCTTGTTCCCGGTATGCCGGTGCTTTCATTTGCGGCAGGATTTCTGGGATTATCCGTAGTGACCAGCCGTGACAAGGGTGAACTTGGTGAATGGTTCGGCCAGACCTGGGGTTTTACCAAACAGATTCTCCCGCTGCTATTCTTTGGAGTCCTGATTGCCGGGGCTTTGCTGGGCAGGCCGGGCCACGAGGCCATTATTCCAGCGGAATGGATCCAGAGTGCAGTGGGAGGCAACTCTCTTTTTTCTAATTTCGTCGCGTCTTTCGCCGGGGCCTTCATGTATTTCGCCACCCTCACCGAGGTGCCGATTCTCCAGGGACTGATCGGCAGCGGCATGGGCAAGGGCCCGGCGCTGGCGCTTCTTCTGGCAGGGCCGGCGCTCAGCCTGCCGAGCATGCTGGTGCTCAGGAGTATTATCGGTACGAAAAAAACCGTAGTATTCGTGTCTCTGGTCGTGGTCATAGCCACCTTAAGCGGGATGGTTTACGGCACTCTTTTTTGAAAGGATCGTCTTATGAAAAAACTGCAGATTCTTGGAACCGGCTGTCTCAAATGCCAGAAACTGACAGAGAATACCGAAGCAGCCGCTAAAGAGCTTGGCCTCGCCTACGAGCTGGAAAAGGTCAAGGACATTAACGCGATCATGAAATTCGGGGTGATGATGACTCCGGCGCTGGCTGTGGACGGGGAAGTCAAAGTGTCTGGTAAAGTACCAGAGATAGACGAGATCAAGAAATATCTCAGTTGAGACATCCTCCCGGATTGGATCCCTACTTAGGAGACAGATATGAGAATGAGACAAGGTTGCGGCTGCGGCAACTTATCTTACAACGTGGTTTTCGCCTGCTCTGGAGCCGCAGATCTTGGCGCTCTGGCAGACAGAGCCGCGCGCAAGCTGTCCAGGGACAAGGCCGCAGTAATGATGTGCACCGCCGCTATCGGAGCCTCGGCCGAAGACATCCTGAATAAAGCGAGAAACGCGAAGAAGCTGCTCGTGATCGACGGCTGCGAGACTGAATGCGCAAAAAAAGTGCTGGAGAGGGCGGGGTTCGGCGGGCTCGCCTGCCTTCAGCTGGAAAATCTCGGCCTGGAGAAGGGGAAAACCTCAGTGGATGAGGCACTCGTGGAGAAAGTCGCCGCCCGGGCCGCTGAACTGATCAATGTCACAGTTACTTGAAACCCGAGAGGAAACCGGTATGAGCAAGAGGTCGCGTTTTATTATAGTCGCCGCAATCTTTCTGGCCGGGGCCGGAGTGCTGGCCCTGAAACAGCGCGGGAATGTCCAAGAAGAGTATACAACCACTCCGGCAGTCGGCCTGCCGCGGCTGGTAGACCTCGGCGCAGACCAGTGCATTCCCTGCAAGCTGATGGCGCCCATTCTTGAAGAGTTGAAAGAGGAATACAAGGGACGGCTCGAAGTCACTTTTATCGACGTCTGGAAAGACCCCTTACCGGGGCGTCAATATGGCATCCGCGCGATCCCGACACAGATTTTTTACGGCCCGGATGGAAAGGAACTATTCCGTCACGAGGGCTTTTATTCGAAGGAAGACATCCTCGCCAAGTGGCGTGAACTGGGCTACAGGCTGGAGGGCTGAGAGCGGCATGGAAGCGCTTTTCTCCAAGCTCAGTCAGGCAGTGGAGGCCTCCGGCTGGTTGTCCCTGGCCGCGTCGTTTGCCTGGGGCGTCCTGAGTATCGTCCTGAGCCCCTGCCACCTGGCCAGTATCCCGCTGATCGTGGGCTTCATCGACGAACAGGGCCGGGTCAAGCCTTTCAGGGCATTCCTGATTTCACTGCTGTTCGCCGGCGGAATACTGCTGACCATCGCCGCAATCGGTCTGGTCACCGCGGCCGCCGGCAGAATGATGGGTGACCTCGGCTCAATTGCCAATTACCTGGTGGCGGTAATCTTTTTCGCAGTAGGGCTTCATTTGCTCGAAGTCCTGCCTCTGCCCTTTGCCGGCCTCGGAAATGTCCGCTTCAGGAAAAAAGGATATATCGCCGCCCTGTCGCTTGGCTTGGTGTTCGGCGTTGCGCTGGGACCCTGCACATTCGCTTACATGGCCCCGATGCTGGGAGTTGCATTCAAAATAGCTTCAGGCGGCTTATTTTATGGGGTTTCCCTGCTGCTGGCGTATGGCTTGGGCCACTGTTCAGTGATAGTCGCGGCGGGAACTTTTACCGGGGTGCTTCAGCACTACCTCGATTGGAACGAACGCTCCAGGGGGGCGGTCGTTCTAAAGAAGGTCTGCGGGATACTGGTCATTCTCGGAGGCCTGTACCTGATCTATACCGCTCCCGGATAAGCCTGCTTGTAAAGCCTCTACCCGGTGAAAACCGGCTTTTCCAGCCAATTACCATTTACCTCTCAGTTCGTGCTCTGCGGCGGCACTCCCGGCTTGCGGCCGCCGATACTGAATCCCAGCGAGACGCAGGCCTGGTGCGAATGCCGGCGGACCGCATCCGGAGTAGCTTTCGCGCTGAACAGCATGTAGTATAGGTTTACATCGGCATGGCTGTTGAACGGGTAATTAATCCCGGTACAGAAGTTGTTCGAGAAGTAACTGGTGCGGAGCCCCCAATCTATCAGCCTGAAATAGTAGTCGTCGTAAACCCACCAGCCAAGTGTACGCCGTTTCCGGTTGAAGCTGTACCAGAGCCGGGGCTGCACGCGAATAAACTGCAGTTCGCCCTGGTTGAGCATATACTGCAGACGCGTGCGCACATCGAAACGCCAGTGGCCCCAGGCCGGCAGCTTGACCGTCGGATCAAGCAGAATAAAATTGGTCAGGTACCAGGAGCCATTGCTGCTGGTGCGGTCCTCCAGCCGCAGGTTTACCGGCAGCAGCAGCCAGTCTGAAATCTTCACGTTGACACCCGCATCGAGCTTGCGGTAGTAGAACTCGCTGAACCTGTCCCGCAGCCGAGCCTGGATGTTGCCCCCGGCTGACCAGCGGTTGTTCAGCTTCCAGTTCAGGCGGCTTTCCAGCCGCAGGGCGCTCGAATGTTCATCCGCCTGCAACCGGCCCGCCCCGGCCACGGCGCAGCCCAGAAGAACAGCGTAAAACACGTTTACGCGCATCGCCGTCTGCTTTCGAATGGAAGAGGTAAATGCCGAGGAATTCCGGAAAGAATAAAACGACCCGCCGGATAAAGTCTCCGGCGGGCCGTTTAAGATAATACTCTTGAAGGCTTCAGTAAACAATTTACGCCTGGCCGCAGGCTTCTTTGCGGCTTCCCCGGTCCCGCCCAGCTCAGTCTTCTTCGTACTTGCGCTTCAGGTTTTCGACCACGCTGGGGTCGGCCAGGGTGCTGGTGTCGCCCGGGACCTGGCCGCTGGCGATGTCCCGCAGCAGCCGGCGCATGATCTTTCCGCTGCGGGTCTTGGGCAGTTCGGCGGTGAATATCACCTGCTTGGGCCGGGCCAGCGCACCGATCTTGTACACCACGTGCTCCTTGAGCCGCTCCTCGAGCCGGTGGTCCATCTCGACGCCTTCCCGCAGGGTGACGAAAGCCGCGATCGCCTGGCCCTTCAGCTCATCGGCGATCCCCACCACCGCGGTTTCCACCACGTCCGGGTGGTCGACGAAGGCGCTTTCGACTTCCATAGTGCTGACCCGGTGGCCGGCGATATTGATCACGTCGTCCACGCGGCCCAGAATCCAGAAGTAGCCGTCGCCGTCCCGCTTGGCTCCATCCCCGGTGAAGTAAACCCCGTCCCGCCACTTGGTCCAGTACTGCTCTTTGTATCTTTCAGGGTCGCCGTAGATGCCGCGCAGCATCGCGGGCCAGGGGCAGGTGAGAGCCAGATAGCCGCCGCCGTTCTCGACCACGTCGCCCTTTTCGGTGCGGATTTCGGCACAGACGCCGGGGAAGGGAATAGTGGCCGAGCCGGGTTTCGTGGTGGTCACGCCGGGCAGGGGGGTGATCAGGATCGAGCCGGTTTCGGTCTGCCACCAGGTGTCGACAATCGGGCAGCGGCCGCCGCCGATGTGCTCGTGGTACCACATCCAGGCCTCGGGATTGATCGGCTCGCCCACGCTCCCCAGCAGCCTCAGCGATCGCAGGTCGTGCCTGGCCGGCTCCTTCTCGCCCCAGCGCATGAAAGCCCGGATCGCGGTCGGAGCGGTGTAGAACACGGTCACCCCGTACTCCTCGACGATCGACCAGAAGCGGTCGCGGTCGGGCCAGTCGGGCGCCCCCTCGTACATCACCTGGGTGGCGCCGTTAGCCAGGGGGCCGTAGACGATATAGCTGTGGCCGGTGACCCAGCCGATGTCGGCCGTGCACCAGAAAACGTCATGCGGCTTGAGGTCGAAGACCCATTTGGTGGTGGCGTAAGTGCCGGTCAGGTAACCGCCGGTGGTATGCACCACGCCCTTGGGCTTGCCGGTGGTGCCGGAGGTATAGAGGATGTAGAGCATGTCCTCGCTGTCCATCGGCTCCGGCTCGCACCAGGGATCGGCTTCCTGCATCAGACGGTGATACCAGTGGTCGCGGCCTTCCTTGACCCGCAGGGGGAAATCGCCGCGCTTGATGATTACGACGTGCTCAATCGATGGCGTGTTGATCAGGGCGAAGTCGGCGTCGTGCTTGAGCGGGATGTTCTGGCCGCGGCGGAAGCCGCCGTCGGCGGTCACCAGCAGCCGGGCCTTGGCATCGTTGATCCGGTCGGCCAGCGCCTCCGGACTGAAGCCGGCGAACACCACCGAATGCACCGCGCCGATCCGGGAGCAGGCCAGCATCACCACCACCAGCTCGGGGATCATCGGCAGGTATACCGCCACCCGGTCACCCTTCTTGATCCCCAGCTTTTTCATGGCATTGGCGAACTTGTTGACCTGGCGGTAGAGGTCCCAGTAGGTGAGGGTCCGCTTGTCGCCCGGCTCGCCCTCCCAGATGATAGCCGCCTTGTTGCGCAGGCCGTTCTTGACATGACGGTCCAGGCAGTTGTAGCTGGCGTTGAGCTTGCCGCCCACAAACCATTTGGCGTATGGAGGATCCCACTCCAGTACTTTGTCCCATTTTTTGAACCAATCGAGCTCATTGGCAAAGCCTTCCCAGAATTTTTCCGGGTCGGCAGCGGCCTTGCGGTAGATATCCGGGTCACTGATGTTGGCCTGGGCCTTGAACTCAGACTTCGGCTCGAATGTCCTGCCCTCTTCGAGCAGGACGTCGATCGTCTGGCCAGCCGCACTTTCCGACATACCGCACTCCTCTTTTTGGCAGAATCTGCACCAAATTAGTGGTGATTGAGTTTGAAGCTTATTTTCAATTTAGCTTCAAACCATTGGGCGGTCAAGAGTAAAGCTAATAAATGTGGATTCTGTCAAAGGAACGACTGTGTTTGAAAAATTTCAGATTTCGGCTGGTACTGACTATTTCTTCGTAAGGAAGGTGGCGTAATGGTAACTGCAAGACCGCTATCGGGCAAGGATTTTATTGTCCCGGCCGCTCCTTGACTAACCGGAAAGGCCACTAATACTGCACTGCGACAGGTTTTTCTCTTATTTCAATATAACAGAGGGGAGAATTGAGCGGATTGCTTCACGCACCAGCTTGGCTTTCAATAAGGCCTCTGTCGCTTCCTCCCTGGTGATTTTTCCCCATTCTCCCGGATAGCGCGCTTCAACAGAATACCTGTTGAGCAGTAAGAGATCGGCCGGCTTAAGATTCAGGGATTGATATTCGGGAAGAAGTTTCAACAGAAGCACCAGATCATGAGTCTCAGGAATGAATTCCTCTCAGCTTTTCAGGCGGCTTTTTCATACAGGATTTTCCCATCCCGGGCTGCCGGGTGAACCACTGTACCGATAAGCTCTTTTTCCCTCTCGAACTGTTCCGGGGTCACTACGATTAAATCCAAGGGCAGTTCACGGTCGGCCAGGGCGTAATCGATCTCCATGGCTTTGGCGCGCCGCGAGCCTTGCACCTTCATCACCACCAGGAGGTCAACGTCACTGTCCGGCGTGGCGGTGCCGGCCGCCCAGGAACCGAACAGGATAATCTTTTCCGGGGCGAATTTTTTCACGATGCGCCGCACCATTTGGTCAATCCTGGCGCGCGACTGTCTTTCGATAAAATTATCCATAAATATTTCATTGTCTCAACACAATGGGAAATACCATATAGTATTATTTAATAAGATTTTCGATGCGGATATATTCTATCCGGGCCTGTCATGATATTAATCTTAACGTGTTGATGAGGTGCCACCATTGGATCAATGGCAGGATCGCGAACAATTATCAAACCAGGAAGTCGAATACACAGATACAATTGCCACAACACTGGCAACTGTGGAGTATAAGCTCCCTCAGAGGAATCAACTATTATTTCTCCGCATTGATATCTTGAATGCCTGAATATTGAAGGCCAGCTTACCTCAACTACCCAAACATGATTCGGTAAATTCATATTATCAATGATACTATGGTATTCGGCATCTGTTGTACTATTTTTCTGCTTATTTTTCCAGTCTAATGATTTGATAAGATATGTACGCAAGACTATTTCTTCACGCTTTGCATTTTCTAATAATTCTTTAATCCAAACTTCTGTTTCTTGATGCAACTGACTGCGATCTATCCTTTTATATAATTCAGAAATAAACGTTCCGCGGCTACCAGTGATCATAGTACCTACAAATTTCTCTGCTTCTTCTGCCCTGAGGTATACAAATCCTGGCAATGGAACAATCAATAATTCGCATAATTTAGTCTCGAAAAGTTCTTTCCTTGCAAGCATATAAGGTCCATAATTATCATCTTGTACAACAAATTGTTCAATCCATTCGGTGCTGCTATTATAATACTTACCTGTTTTACCTTGTCTGTAATACCCTCGAAATGGTAATGACATCCATGTGTCTGGTGAAAAAGTGTGTCCGATTATCACCAATGCATGATTTTCGCTTCCCGTTCTAATACCCACAATTACTGGAATACCCGACTCAATATATCTGTAGATCAATTGAGCAGGCTTGTTACTTTCCCTCAATTCTTCAGTTGCGGCAGGATATTGATACATTAGAGGATGTAAGCCAAAGTTTTTTAAAATAATTCCTATCGATTCACCTGTTAGTCCACGACTAGGTAAATCGCGGTGCGCGGACGCGAGTTTCATTGCAGCAGTTGTAATAGCGGAACCAGAAATAGTATTTTCTTCTGTTAATTTCCACGGTCCGCCAAATGAAGAATTTTTAAAGTATTGTAACGTAGTTGCAATTGCTGCTTGAGCGCACCTAACGACTCTCCCGTCTTGCTGTATATACGGGAACGCTTCAACTGATAATATCTTTCCAGTGTTCAATCTTACTTTGAATTTAGCTGAACATGTAAGATACAAATAATCCTTATTTGATTTTACAAAAACCTTATTTGAAATTAGTGCTTTGCAGACTGTCTTTTCCCTCCAAAGCGGCCTAATATCACAAAAACCCAAATAATCTCTTGAAGCCAAATTATTTAATTGAGTTTCATTTTGGATATTTGATTTGAAAAAATGTAGCCTTTTGAGCTGCGGATTACTTTTTCCTACGGTTGTTGTTTTGAAAAATAAATCATATTCATTCGCATATTCAAATTCATTAACTGGATTCACTTCTTCAAATATGGTTTTGCAACCTGCATTTTGTACCAATGATAGTATTCTTCCAAAACTTTCTTGCTGACCATATTGTTTGAACAAATTCAAGTATTCTAAGTGCGTTAAATTATTATATAACATTATATGCACTCCTCTAAGTATAAAAAAGGACATGAACCATTTTTGGCTCATGCCCTATTTATATAATTCTTTTCTAACTCACCTAACTACTAAATTAGATCCAGAAGAATTCTCAATCCAAATTCTTATTTCCTCCAACTCACGGTGCAATTTTTCAGCTTCCTCCTTATCTTCCTTAAAAAAATTAAAATCAAATTCTACTTCCACTGGATTGAGAGTTTCAGGAAGGTTTAAAGCCAAATCTCTTGCCGGAGTCATATTGTACCCCCAAAATCTAAGTAGAAAAACAACGGAATGTCGCTTTCTGCATTTCCATGCGGCGGAATTCGAACATTTAGGAAATGCTTTGAAAATCTCTAAACTGTATCTGGATATCGGAAACTATTAGTCTTATCTTTAGAAAATTTGCGGACTTAGATAAAGGGAGATATAAATAAAAACACTCTAATATAATCAATTTTTCCCTTTTTGTCAAGTCCGGTATCATGAAACCCGCAAAAATAGTGCCTGTCTTCCACTTTTTTCCCTACACGCAAAAGTATACCTCATCAGCCAATTATTTTCAATCTTTAAATTGGAATATTTTTAACTGAACAAGATAGCTCAGTCTATTTTACAGGTGAGCCTTATTCCATGTTCCATTATCCTGTCCGGCAGTACCATGTATTCCCTCATCGGCCGGCCCTGCATCGGCTCAAACGGGGCAACACCCGCAAACTTGGCCATGAGCTTCTCCCGGTCCTCTTCACTCAGACGGGCAAAGATGACGCTTTGGAACACTCCGCTGAACATCTGGCCATTGGGCGCGAACCAGGCCGGGCAGCCAAACATTTTCCGCATTTCGCAGTCGAAGTTTACAAGTGCTTCTTCGAGCAAGTGTATCAAACCGGGGTCCGGCTTCTCCCAGGTCATGGCTACCTCCTCCTAACGGCCTTCGAACAGGTCCCGTCCCGCCACCAGCGCCTCGATCTTGCGGTCGGCCACGCTGCGCGGCAGCATCCAGAAGCCGCAGTCGGGATTGACGTAAGCGATCCTCTCCGGCCCCAGCACCTCCGCGGCCCGCTCGATCCGCCGGGCGATCT
>JAZDIG010000200.1:0-2026 GCA_043805105.1 Candidatus Glassiibacteriota bacterium
TTACTACCGGCTGCTGGGGATGAGGCTGCCGGCCACCCTCGAACGCCTCGAACCCTCGCCGGACAAGGATAAAGTCCTGGTGGCCATCAAGGAAGCCACCGGCGTGCAGGATGCGCCCAGCCTGAAGCTGCATGTCAAGAAAATGGCGATGGCGCGAGCGGACGAGCTGATGAAGGAGGCCTCGAACTACCAGGACCTGCTGGAGCTGCGCTTCTTTTTCAGCCAGATCGGCGAGCGCTCGAACCGCAAGCTGTTTTCGCGCAAGACCGGCGAGCTGGCCCGGAAGATCAACGTGCGGGCCGAGGGGTACGACCTGCTGGGCAAGCTGTCCATGGACGAGCTGGATGATGACGGGCTGCTGGAGCTGGTGCCGGCGGTGATCGGCCGGGCCGAACAGTTCGTGCTGGGGGCGCCGCAGCGATTCCTCGTCCGGCTGATGAAGTTCTACCTCGAAACCGCCTGTCCCCTGCTGCGCCGGCTGAAGAGCGAGCCGGAGCGGGTGCCCCGGCTGATCCAGAATTTCAAGCGCCAGGTGGGACTGCTCAACCTCTACCGCAACCTCGACCACCTGGCCCAGACCATGCAGCGCAAGATGGTGCTGGCGATCTGCGGCCCCGAGATGCTGGCCAAGGCCCCGGACAAGATCCTGAGCTTCCTGACCCGCCTGCCGCCTGAATTCTATCCGCCGAAAGTCATGGAGGTGATCCGCGGCATGGTGCGGCGCAAGGGAGCCGGCTACCGCTTCACCGCCGGGGACGCCCTGGTGATCTTCGCCGCCTACCCGCCGGCTGAGGAAGAAGAGGTCGAGGGGATCAAGGCCGGGGAAGCTTACCGCCGGAAGGCTTCACAGGGCGGTAAGGAAGATGAATACGTCAGGTGAGGCGGAGGCTTTACCGGTTGCGGGTCAGACGGAAGACGGTGAAACCCTCCGGGCAGGTCACTTCCGCGAAACCCTCGCCGCCTTCCCAGGGCAGGTTGTCGGTGAAGCGCATGGCGAAAGCCAGGGGAAAGATGGTATTAAAGGCCCGGCAGCACATCCCCTTAGGCTCGGGCGTCCGCTCGCCGATCTCCCAGCTGTCGCCCAGCCGGGTCGAGGTTTTGCCCGGGCAGCACTCGATATTGCTCATCACCCTGACCACTTTGCAGGCGACGGTGTACTCCGGCAATAGAGCCTCCAAGCGGATGGATATTTCTCAGACAAGAAAGAATATTTGCCGGGACAGACTGCCGCTTTTTAGCAGAATTCTGCGCTGCCGGCTCATAGAATTTATGGGATGTCCCGTTAGTCCGTTGCGTAGTGACACGGCGCGCCGTGTCACTACGTCAGGTTTTGCCTTTTATCGATAAGGATCTTAATACGTAACGCGAGTCTACTCTTCAGGGACAGCTTCCATCGGGTTTGTAACCTGAAACATACATAGTTCGAACGTTCTTACTTCCCGGACCCTTTCACGATCCTTTCGGTGTCGCGGGCGATCACCAGCTCCTCGTTGGTCGGGATGGCGAATACCTTGACCCGGCTATCGGGGCGGCTGATATCGGCCTCCTTGCCGACCGTTTCCAGATTGGCCTTTTCGTCCAGCGCCAGGCCCATGTATTCCAGGCCCTCGCAGGATTTAGCGCGTACCAGCGGGCTGTTCTGGCCCACGCCGGCGGTGAAGACCAGCGCGTCCAGGCCGCCCATGGCCGCAGCATAGGCGCCGATGTATTTTTTCAGCCGGTAGCAGTAGATGTCGATCGCCAGCTTCGCCCGCTCGTCCCCCTTCTCCATCTCCCCGATCAGATCGCGCACGTCGCTGGAGATGCCGGAGAGTCCCTGCAGGCCGCTGTGCTTGTTCAGCAGAGTATTCGCCTCCGACAGGTTCAGCTCCTCGCGACCCATAATGTGCAGGATGATCGAGGGGTCGATGTCGCCGCAGCGGGTGCCCATCACCAGGCCCTCCAGCGGGGTGAGGCCCATCGAGGTGTCCACGCTCCGGCCGCCGTCCACCGCCGTGATACTGCAGCCGTTGCCCAAGTGCGCGGT
>JAZDIG010000201.1:0-3598 GCA_043805105.1 Candidatus Glassiibacteriota bacterium
GGCCGGGCTGATCGTGAGCAATGTCACCAGGACGAAGGCCGTCGCGGCCCGCACCGCCCCGGCTTTTCCCTCGGCCTTCAGGGTGCTCCGGATGGTCCAGACCCCCACCGGCAGCAGAATCAGCGCGTTGGCCCGGCAGAGTGCAGCCAGACCGAGCAGCACTCCGGCAAGAGCGGCCCGGCGCAGCGGCTTTTCCCCATCGTAATAAATCAGGGAGGCGAGGAAGGCCAGGTTCAGGAAAGTAAAAAAAGTCGCCACCTTCAGGATCGCTTCGTAATACGGGAAAATCGGCGTGACCGCCATCAGCCCGGCCGCAGCCAGACCGGTATTGCGGCCCCACAGGCGGTTGCCGGTCAGGTAGACCAGGCCCACACTCAGGCTGCCGATAACCGCCTGAGCCAGCGCCGCCGCCAGCACGCTCGGCCCGCTGAAAAAGTAGAGGACTCCCAGTAGATATGGGTACAGCGGCCCCTGGTAAAAGCCTTCAGCCGAGGTCAATTGTCCGGCGGCGATCCGCTTCGCCCATTCGTGAAATACGGTCATGTCGTAGCCGGGAAGAAGCGGAGTGAACAGCGGGTGGCCCCTCATCGAAAGGACGAACCAGATGCGCAGGGCCAGGGCCCCAACTACGATAGCGGCCGCCGGCAGGTGAGTGTTCGCAAGCAGAGTGGTAGATGAGTTGTCGGATCGAGCCATCGGTCGCGAGGCTGGAGAAGTGTGGCGAAATCCGGATAAGGTCGTCTCTCCCGCTGAATATACCGGCAAACCCCGTATTTCTCAATCCATCTCTTGCCACCGGAAGTGGGCGGGCTTAAGTTAATCAAGTCCCGGCTGCCGACCTACAGAACGCCAATTGCCCCGGCTGATGAATAATGCGCTGAAAATCCATTTGCGGGTCTTCATTCTGCTCCTGGCCGGCCTCTTACCCACCGGCTGCGCCCTGATCCTCCCGAAGGTCGATCCGGCCGGCTACGAGGGCCGGGGGCTCGATTACGCGGGCGTGGACTTTACTGTTTTGGAAGGCAAACAGATCGTGATCGACCCGGGCCACGGCGGCCGCTGGAGCGGGGCGGTGGGGAAGACCGGCCTCGCCGAAAAGGACGTCAACCTCGCCGTGGCCCAGATTCTGAAAAACCTCCTGACCGAGTACGGCGCCCGGGTAGTGATGACCCGCGAAGGGGACACCGACCTCGTGCCCGAGGGGAGCCAGGGTACTCTGCACGACGATCTGGCCGCGCGCGTAGACAGCGCCAACTCGCACCCCGACATCGACTTCTTTCTCTCGATTCACCATAACAACCTGGGCCTGCCGAACTCCCGCTACAACGCCACCGAAACCTACTTCCGGATGGGCGATTACGGCCCGTCGCTGGACCTGGCGCGTTACCTTCACCGCCAGCTCGTGCGCAACGTCGGCCTGCCGAAAAACTCGATCCGGCCCGGCAACTATTACGTGCTGCGCAACAACCGCCACCCGGCGGTATTGGGCGAGGCCAGCTACCTCAGCCATTCCGGTACGGAAAAGAAGCTCGCGGGCGAGGCGGCCCGCCAGATCGAAGCCTACAGTTACCTCCTGGGCATCGTGGATTACCTGAGCGGGGGAGTGCCGGTGGTCGAGAGTTTGCGGCTGGTGGGCGGCAATCCCGTGCAGGACCCCTGGCCGCAGTTCGAGGCGCGGGTGTACGATGAGCCGACAGGCCGGGGGATCGATCCGCAACAGCTGGAATTTACGCTGGACGGCCGGCCGCTGGAGGCCAGCTATGACCCAGCCGGCGGTACCTTGCGCGCCCGGCCGGTGGAGGCGCTGGCCAACGGAGTTCACTGGGCCGCGGTGCAGGTGCGTAACCTCCGGGGCAACGCCGCCCGCGAGGCCGTATTGGAGTTTGCCGTGGCCGTGCCGCCGTCGTGGATCAGGCTGAGATCGAGCCTTTCCACTATCCCGCTCGATGGCCGAACGCCCGTGCGCTTTACCGCCGTGGCCGGGGACGAATGGGGCCGGAGCGTGGCGGACGGCACCGAGGTATTTTTCCAGTTTTCGGACCCCAACCTGGAAGCCCGGGCGGTGACTGTGCATGGCGGCCAGGCCTCGCTGACGGTCACCCCGGCGGCCAACCGGGAGCTGATCGCGGAGGCCTCCTGCGGCGACCTGACCACCCGGATCAGCGTACCGGTGGGCGAGCCGCTGCGCAACGTCCTGGTGGTCAGGACCGAGGAAGCCTCGGGCGGCGCCTCGCTGGGGGAGGTGAGAGTGAGCCTGCCAGGAGCGGGAGCGTTCGTCACCTCGCCGGACGGCTATCTCAGTATCGAAGGCGTTCCTGCCGGCGAACAGGAGCTCCGGTTCGAAAAGTCGGGTTACCTGCCGGAGACAGTCAGGCTCGAAATCGCCGGCGGCCGCTCATTTCTTTCCTACGTACGGATGAAGCCGGCGGCGGGGGGCGTGCTGATCGGCAAGAGGATCGCGATCGACCCGGCGGCTGGCCTGGACGACCCCGGCACGGTCGGCCCGGACGGGACCGGGGAGGCGGAGGTGAACCTGTCGGTGGCCCGTCTCCTGGGCGACTACCTGGCCCGCGCGGGCGCCCAGGTGTTCTACACCCGCTCCGAGCAGGATTCGCCTGGAGCCTGGGAGCGTGCGGCCCGGGCTGAATCTTTCGGCGCCCAGGTCCTGATTTCCTTCTCCCACGGCGGCGCTGCGGCCAGGAAAGGCCCGCCCCCGGCCACGGTGGTTCACTTTTACCCCGGCAGCACTGAAGGCGAGCGGCTCGCCCGCGTACTGGCCGCCGGTCTGAGTGGGTTCGCCGGCAGGCCCGCGGCCGGAGCCGGCCCGGGCTACGAACGAATAATTCAGCAGGTGAGCTGCCCGGCGGTCTGGGTGAGAGCGGCCAGCCTGGCCGATCCAGCCGCGGAAAAACTGTTGGCCCGGCCCGCGGTGCGGCGAGCCGAAGCCCAGGCCGTTTTCGCGGCGCTCCTGAGGTATTTCGGCTGGGAGCCGCAAGGTGGCGGGCCGATCGCCGGCCGGGTGAGCGACGGCCGGGGGGAGGCGGTCGAAGGCGCCCTGGTTACCCTCGACGGCTGGTACCCCGCCCAGACGGATGCCACCGGCCGCTTCCTGTTTACCGGCCTGGACGGGGCTTCCCACACCATCGAAGTCTTGCACCGGGGTAAAGCTTACGGTGGCTATTCCGCCGCCGCCGGCAGAAACCTCGAAATCTTGCTCGGTTCCGACTGACAGCCCCCACAATGTTCCTATAGCCTGGAATATTCATAAAAATAGATTCCGCAAATATTTAATCAAACGAATTCTTCGGAGCTTGCTCCGGTGTGACATAAGCCGGGTAAGGATTCTGGCAATAACCGATGACTCCATAGAAGGAGTATCGGATATTCAGAAGGTCGCACACATGGGTGCGACTTTACGGGAGGTAGTCCACAGGCGAAAGAGAGCGTAGGGGCGGACCCCCATAAGCGCTAAGTTGTTTTAATATTCATAGGCCGGATTATTTATGATAATTCGCAAGTGCTTATAAATGATGAAGTTCTATCTCATCTCGATGATTAGGCGATTTACACACCCCGCCCGCTTCGCGGGCACCCTTCT
>JAZDIG010000202.1:0-7656 GCA_043805105.1 Candidatus Glassiibacteriota bacterium
AGCGACATCTGGCTGGTCAAGCTGTAAGGAGCCGGCACTTAAGTGAGATCGCTTCCCAAGGTGGCCGTGATCGGCAGGCAGAACGTCGGTAAGTCGACCCTGTTCAACCGGCTTGTCGGCCGCCGGGTGGCGATTGTCGACGATACGCCCGGCGTAACCCGCGATCGGCTTTACGCGGTGGTGGAATGGAACGGCCGCGCTTTCGGCCTGGTCGATACCGCCGGCATTATCAGCGAAATAACGGAAACTTTCGACGAGCAGATCCAACTCCAGGTCGAGGTGGCGATTAACGAAAGCGACCTGTTGCTGTTCGTGGTCGATGCCGCTGCAGGACCCACCGCCGAAGAGGAAGACCTCGTCCGTTCGATCTGGCGCACCGGCAAACCGGTGGTGCTGGCGGTCAACAAATCCGACATCAAAAACAGGGCGCCCCTGGCCGATTTCCACCGCTGGGGCTTCGAACACGTAATCGACGTCTCCGCCATGCTCGGCACCCGCACCGGGGACCTGCTCGACATCCTGGTGGCCCTTCTGCCGGAGAGTCCGCCGGCCGCTGTCGCCACTTCTCCGGGTGCAATCAGCGTGGCGGTCGTAGGCAAGCCCAACGTCGGCAAAAGCTCACTGGTCAACCTGCTGGCCGGTGAACAGCGGGTGGTGGTGAGCGAGGTGGCCGGCACCACCCGCGACCCGGTCGACACGGTGGTTCGCTTCCACGGCCGCGAGCTGGTGCTGATCGACACCGCCGGCCTGCGCCGCAAGATGAAGACCGCCTGGGGGCTCGACTACTACACCCTTCTGCGAACGGTTTCCTGTATCGAACGCTGCGATGTGGCCGTAATGCTTCTGGACGCCTCCGAGGGGGTTCAGCGCCAGGACATGCGGATCGCCGATATCGCCCTGGAAAACGGCAAAAGCCTGGTGCTGGTGATGAACAAATGGGACCTGGTCCCGGACAAGGAAACCAACACCGCGGTCGGCATCGAAAAAGAGCTGAAGGGACGCTACCCGCATCTGGCGCACGTTCCGCTGATCTTCATCTCGGCGCTCACCGCCCAGCGGGTCGGCAGGCTGCTGGGCCTGGTCCTGGCCACCGCCGACAACCGCCGGGTGAGACTGACTGGACCGGAGCTGGCCGAATTCCTGGAACAGGCCACCAGCCGCTTGCAGCCGCCTACCGCCGGCAACCGGAGAATCGTCATCAACGGGATCAGGCAGTCCGGGATTTCGCCGCCGACTTTCGAAGTGTTCGCGAACCTGCCGGACCGGGTGCCGGAACACTACCGGCGTTACCTGTTGAACGTCCTCCGCGACCGGTTTCCGTTCGAGGGTACACCGGTACGTCTCGACTTTACCCGCCGCAAAGAGGCGCTGCCCGGAAAAAAACGTCACGGACGCGGGCACTGAGAGGATTCACCGCCGATGGAATACCTGATCGCCCTGCCGCTGTCCTTTCTGGCCGGGGCTTTCCCCACCAGCTACTTTGCCGGACGGCTCCTGAGCGGGATCGACCTGCGGGAACACGGCAGCGGCAACCTGGGTGCGACCAATGTGTTCCGGGTGATGGGCGCCGGGCCGGCGGTGGCGGTCCTGCTGTTGGACATCTTCAAGGGCTTCGCGCCAGTTTTCTGGCTGCCGCGGGCGGTGGGCCTGCGTGGGGAAATGCTTCTGGCGTGCCTGCTGGCGGTGGCCGCCGTGCTGGGCCACGTTTTCAGCCCGTTCGTCGGCTTTCGCGGCGGCAAGGGCGTGGCCACCGCCGCCGGGGTCTTTCTGGCGATCTGCCCGGCGGCGATAGGAATCTGCGTGCTGGCCTGGGCGCTGGTCTTTGCTGTCTTCCGTATCGTTTCGGTCGCCTCCCTGATCTCGGCGGTCGCCTTGCCGCCTGCGATCTGGTTCACGCTGGACCGCTCCGCCCAGGGATTCGGCACGGTCCAGGCTTTCGGCCTGGCGATCGCCGCCGGGGTGTTCTACACCCACCGGTCGAATATCGGCAGGCTGCTGCGCGGCGAAGAGAAGCGGCTTTCACGCGGCGGAGGTGACAAGCGGTGAAGGTCGCGGTAATCGGCGCCGGAAGCTGGGGCACCACCCTGGCGAATCTATTGGCCGGTAAGGGCGAAGCGGTTTCGCTCTGGGCCTGGGAACCTGAGGTTGTCGAACAGATCAACACCGGGCATGTCAACGATATTTTTCTGCCCGGGGTCGGTCTCGAACCGTCGCTCGCGGCCACCGGCCGGATCGAGGACTGCGTCCGGGACGCCGAGGTGGTGCTGACAGTCTGTCCCAGCCACACCCTGCGTACGGTGCTGGGCTCGGCGGCCGCGCATATCAAGCCGGCCGCGCTGGTGGTCAACGCCAGCAAGGGGCTCGAAACCGGCACTCTTAAGCGGATGAGCGAGGTGGCCGCCGAGGTGGTCCCCCCAGCTAAAGGCACCCGCTACGTGGTGCTGTCGGGCCCGAGTTTCGCCAGCGAGGTGGCCCGGCAGCGACCCACGGTGATCACTGCCGCCAGCCATGATGAACGGGCGGCGGATTTCGCTCAGCAGCTATTTTCCACGCCTTATCTACGGGTCTACAAGCACGATGACGTGGTGGGCGTGGAACTGGGCGGGGCGCTCAAGAACGTGATCGCCATTGCTACCGGGATGATCGAGGGCGCCGGCCTGGGACTCAACACCCGCGCGGCCCTGATCACCCGCGGCCTGGTGGAGATTGTACGCCTTGGCACTGCGCTCGGCGCCAACCCGGCCACGTTCAGCGGCATATCCGGCCTGGGCGACCTGGTGCTCACCTGCACGGGCGATCTGAGCCGTAACCGGTCGGTGGGCCTGCGGATCGGCCGGGGAGAAACTCTGGAAGAGATCGGCCGGGGACAGCGCACGGTGGCCGAGGGGATCCGGACCACCCAGTCGGCCTGGGAGCTGGCCCGCAGGCACGGGATCGAAATGCCCATTGTCGAGCAGGTGTACCGGATCCTGTTCGAGGGGCAGTCGGTGCGGCTGGCGATCGGGGAGCTGATGACCCGGGAGTTGAAAAAGGAATACGAGTAGTTTTATTATAGATTCATCGCGCCGTCCCCCCATTCTCACCCGTGGAGTTTCGATGTCCAAGATCTATCCCGACAAAGAGTATTACGCGATCAGCGAGGTGTGCGAGATCACCGGGCTCAAGCAGCATGTGTTGCGCTACTGGGAATCGCAGTTCAAAGTGCTCAGCCCCTCCAAGAACCGCGCCGGCAACCGGGCCTACCGCAAGAACGACATCCAGGTGATCCAGTTGATCAAGCACCTGCTCTACACGGAGATGTACACCATTGAGGGCGCGCAGAGAAAGCTCCAGCAGCTCAAGCAGATGGGCCGTAAGGCGGCAGACCTGATGCCCCAGGACCAGAAGCAGAGCGAGCTCCTGGCTGAAATCCGCGGCCAGCTCGAGGAGCTCAGGACACTCCTGCGCGCCTGACATTTCCCTTGTCAAACAACCCCGGGCGGGCTAAATTGAGAGCAGGTAAGGGGGAAGCGGGGGGACTGAAAAAGGCTGCAATTGAAATAAGAGAGAAATCGGCAAAAATATCGGGGCGTAGCGCAGTCCGGTAGCGCACCGGCATGGGGGGCCGGTGGTCGCTGGTTCAAATCCAGTCGCCCCGACCATTTAATAGCAAGGGTTTGCGAGATTCCGCAGACCCTTTTTTATTTGTCCGGATATGATTTTCCACCCCTATTTCCACCCTGGAAGGCAAAAATCTGCAGAAATGCAGTACAGACGGTGAATAATTCTCTATCCACCTTACTTGACATTACCAGTCTTTCCCTCGTAGATTTTAGCCACGCTATCCATCTTTTCTCTGAATAGCAGCCTTCATCCCGGCCGGGCCGGCTTGACAGGCTCAACCCCTTCCATCCAGCACAGCCTCGCCTCTAAGAGATTCGCCTATGTCCTCGAAAACAATATCTTGCAATAGGCTTGACTCTCATGAGTAACCAATTCTCATTCGACGTTTTCCTCAGCCACAGTGCGAAAGATAAGCCGGTTGTGCGCGGCATCGCGGAGCGGCTACGAGCGGATGGCCTGCGCGTCTGGTTTGATGAATGGGAAATCCGCCCAGGCGACAGCATCCCGGCGAAGATCGAAGAAGGGCTGGAACAATCCCGTGTGCTCGTGCTCTGTATGTCGGCGGAGGCGTTTGGCTCCGACTGGGCACAGTTGGAGGCTGGTACGTTCCGTTTTCGTGATCCACAGAACAAGGATCGCCGCTTCATTCCCTTGCGACTCGATGATTCCCCCATCAAAAGCTCCCTGGCGCAAATCCTTTACATCAACTGGCTCCCGGCGGACCGCGAACAGGAATATCCTAAGCTTCTCAAATCTTGCTGGCCGCCAGAGAAAAAGACGATACCGGAATCACAGATTCGGTGCGAGCAGGTTGCAGAGGAGGTCACCCAACTCTGCAGCGACGATATATTCTGGGTCTGTGCATTTAGTCGGGATTTACAGCACATCCTCTCAGGTGCTGCAGACAATTCTGTGCGGTTGTGGGACTTGGAGACAGGCAACTATCTGTGCGTGCTCGAAGGCCACACGGAACAAGTTCAAAGCGTGGCGTGGAGCACCGACCAAAGCCGCGCCCTCTCAGGTGCTGCAGACAATTCTGTGCGGTTGTGGGACTTGGAGACAGGCAACTGCCTGCGCGTTCTCGAAGGCCACACAAACACGGTTCAAAGCGTAGCGTGGAGCCCTGACCAACGCTGTGCCCTCTCAGGTGGCGCAGACAATTCTATACGGTTGTGGGACTTGGAAACGGGCAACTGCCTGCGTGTGCTCGAAGGCCACACAGATATAGTCTTCAGCGTGGCGTGGAGCACCGACCAACGGCACGCCATCTCGGGTGCCGCAGACAAAACTGTGCGGCTGTGGGACTTGGAAACGGGACATTGCCTGCGCGTGCTTGAAGGCCACACGAGCTTGGTCCAAAGCGTAGCGTGCAGCAAAGACCAACGTTACGCCCTATCAAGCTCCCCAGACAATTCTATGCGGTTGTGGGACGTGGAGACAGGGCAATGTCTACATGTGCTCGAAGACCAAACAGATATAGTCTTCAGCGTGGCGTGGAGCACCGACCAACAGTACGTTCTCTCCTGTGGAGGCTATACCTTGCGACTTTGGGAAGTGGAAACGAGAAGATGCTTGCGAGTGCTCGAAGGTCACCCTCACCTTGTTGTGTGTATGGCATGGAGTTTTGACCAGCGTAGCGTCATCTATATTGACTTAAAAGGAGGCATCCGTGTATGGGACCTGTCGGAATACTGTCTCTTGCCGCCCGTACAAAAAGGCCCTGCAAAGACCTTGCATCCGGCTCTTGACCAAGTCCAATACACCAATGCCAAAGTTCTCCTCGTCGGCGATACCAGCGCTGGCAAGACCGGGCTTTCCATGCGACTGGCGAAAAATGATTGGCAACCCAGCGATTCTACTGTAGGCGCTTGGGCTACGCATTTGAAACTACCAGTGCCCTTGACCGGCAGTGTCGAGCGTGAAATTTGGTTGTGGGATTTCGGTGGTCAGGCAGATCAGAGGCTTATTCATCAGCTTTATATGGAAGATACCGCACTTGCTGTGCTCGTCTTCGATGGTCAGAAGGAGAACCTTTTCGAGGCGTTGGGTCAGTGGGACAGCGACCTCACGCGCGCATCGAGCAAGAAGTTTACCAAACTGCTCGTTGCAGGCCGAGTGGATACTGGTGGCCTTCGAGTCAGCCGTAGTCAGATTCAATTGTTCGCAAAAGAGCGTGGTTTTGCCTGCTTCTTGGAAACCAGCGCCAAAGCCGATATCGGCTGTCAGGAGCTCAAGGAAGCCATTCTTGACGGAATTCGTTGGGCCGATATCCCTTGGAGGACTTCACCACGAGTGTTCAAGCGACTTAAAGATGAAATTATCCAACTTAAAGATTCAAGAAAAGTACTGATGCGGTTCAACGAACTACGGGATGCTTTACGTCTACGTTTAGCTGGTGAAGGTGAACCGTTCAAGGACGAAGAATTGAAGGCAGTGGTGGGCTTGCTGGCCGGCCCTGCAGTAGTGTGGGAGCTTTCGTTTGGAAGTTGAGTGTTGCTTCAACCCGAGCGGATCAATGCCTATGCACAGGCGGTGATTCAGTCCCTGCGCGTCGACGAGTTCGAGCGCGGATGTATTTCAGAGGAACGGGTCTTGAATGGTGACTTAGCATATCAATCATCAATGCAGTGTCTGGAGGCAGAGGAACAACGGTTCGTGCTTCTGGCCATGCACCAGACGCTGGTTGAGCGCGGCTTGTGCTTTCGCGAGCACACGGACAAAGGGCCTCTGCTGATCTTCCCCAGCTATTACCGTCGTGAGCGTCCAGAATTAGTGGGGCACCCGGCTGTGTTGGTAAGCTACCGGTTCAAAGGATTCCTCGACGATATTTACGCCACCCTGGTCGTGCGGTTGCATCATACGGAATCTTTTCAGCAGGACAAATTATGGCGTTATGCGGCGGATTTCAAGACGCTGACCGGCAAACAACTGGGTGTGAAACTAACGCGGCGAGCCGAAGGTGCAGGTGAATTGGAGGTGTATTTCGATCCGACCATACCTGTCGAGGAGAAAATAATCTTCAGCCGGTATATCCACGAGTACCTTCTACAAAAAGGGAAGGATGTCGAACGTCTGCGCCACTACGTTTGTCCGCACTGCAAGACGGCTGTGGGCAACCGGGAAGTGGCGATGCGCCGGCTGGGAGCGTGGTTAGAACAGAAGGCGATAAATCAGTCGGCAGGTGGACGCATAAAGTCTGTGCTGGGCAAGGTGAAGATTCCAACTATCATTTGCTCAGAATGCGAAAAGCGCGTGCCTTTGTGGGATGATATGGAACAGTGGTTCGCCAGCCCGGAGATTCAGAAGCGCGTAAGAGAACTGCAAAAGCAATCTGCTATTGTACTTGACAACGAGTGCAAGGAACGCGCGCTGGTGGGCGAGGTGATTTCCACGGTCGCGCTTGCCGGGCAGATCAGTCGTGAGTTCAACGTAAGCGACTACGGCATTGACATGGAGATCGAATTTAAGGATGACGCAGGCGAAGCCACAGGAAAGAAGCTCTATCTCCAACTCAAATCCGGCAATTCCTACCTGTTCGAACGGAAGCGTGATGAGACGGAAATTTTCACGATTAAGGACGAGCGCCACGCCCGTTACTGGATTGAGCAGGCTTACCCAGTGATGCTAATAATCCGCACATCGGATGGTGAGATTCGCTGGATGGAAGTACGCGACTGGTTGAACCGTGCAAGTGACAAAGGCAAGAAACCGGTGAAGCAAATCATTTTCGATGGCGAGCGGTTCGATGTGATGAGCGTGCGCCGTTGGCGGGACAAAGTGTTGGGCAAATGATTGCTGCAGAGGTCGAGCATTAATATTTTCCGCACGTACGTGAGGCTAAAAATAGGAACGCCAGATGCTGCACTGAGGCGCTCTGTTACACCCGGGTTATTGACATTTAAAACGGCTAATATATTAAGAGCTTATCCGTAAATAATATTTACTTTTGGACTCTTTTTCACTATATTTCTTCCGGTGGTAATAATTTAACCCCGGAGGGAATATGGCAAAGATTCAATCTTGGGAAGTTTCGGATTCCTTTTGGGAAAAGGT
>JAZDIG010000203.1:0-6764 GCA_043805105.1 Candidatus Glassiibacteriota bacterium
GCTGTACCAGAGCGTGTCCCGTTCGTATTCGACCGAGAGCAGGACGGTGGTTATCGAATTCAGGTAAACGGAGTAGGATGTATCGGGCACGCCGTCGATAAATTGCTGGTAGGTGATACTGTCGACAGTCAGGCTGGCCGCCAAATCCCAGGTGCGGTTGAAGGCCGATCCGTGTTCGGCGCGCACTGCCAGGTTCAGATTACCGCGGGTCTGAGTGATGGTGAATTTATTATAGGTTGATTTTTTTTCGTTCTGCTCGATGGTATGCGACATGTTGTAGTTCCACTGGGCGTCCTCGGCCAGGGGCATGATCTGGATAGGAAGCGCCGCTAAATTGGGCCCTACGGGCACCGGCTTGTCCGAACAGGAAAGGACACCCAGCAGGGCCGGTACGGCAACAAGCGGAAGAAAGGCAAATCTGGTGTGCATGGTAGTTTCCGGAAGAAGAAGCCTGAAATTATCTTTACCTTATACCTTAATATAAAGTAGACGTTTTTGTCAACTCGTTGATAAAAAAAGGCGGGGAGGTCCCCGCCTTTGGTCTGTATAAACCGGTCAGGCCCGCGCTCTACCAGGCCAGCCTTCCCGGGATGTGATCGACGAGCTGGAGCTCGAGTTTTTCGCGGAGCACGGTTTCCTTGACGTCGCGTTCGGTGACCGCGGCCAGGGCTACCGGCCCCAGGCTGCCGGCGCTGAATTCAGCTCGCTTCTGATCGACTCCCGGGCCGAGGCTCTTCCAGGCGTAAACGTAGCGGCCCCCGGCATAAGCTCCCGGTCCCAGCAGTTGGTTGAACAAGTTATAGCGGCCGGGGTAATCCGGAACGCCGGGGTAATTGAACAGCTCCAGGTTGACGTAGCTGCCGCCGAGGAAGGTGGCCGGCTGCATGTATTCCAGCTCGCGGCCTTTGTCGTACCAGAGATTGCCGCGCAGCAGCACCAGCTCGTGTTCCTGGCTGGATGCCATCCGGCGGTAGCGGGTACTGGAGGCGCCGCTGTGGAAAGTGTCCTCGTTGCGGTACTCGGTACTGAGGTCCACGGAGCTTTCCACGGTGAAGCGCCGGCCGCCCGGCCGGGCCAGTTCCCCGGCTACCCGCACCTCGAAGCTGCCCACCCGGCTGATCCAGAGGGTGCCCACGCTGTCGCTGACATAGTAGTAGGAATAGGTATAGCTGTAACGCCAGAGCGCTCCCCGGGCCAGCGGGAACATCTCCAGCGGGTTTAGCGCGGTCTCCTTGAGAGTATGCGCCAGGTTCGAATTGTACATCCTGCACCTCCCCATATCTGTTGCGGGGGCCGAGAGTCCTTTCTCGGTTGCCATGATTGTTCTACCATATATTCCTGTCACATGTTCCAGGCAGGATGCGTGCCAGGAGGAGGGGGACAAGGTAACTACATAAGTGACATGCACTTGAGCGTTCCAGGGAAAGATGGATCAGGCAGAGTTATTGATTTGAGGCAGAAAGTGTTACTGTCGGAGCAACAGTAAGAAGTTGGGAGCTTACTCCGGTCTACCGGGGGTGTATTCCTGTAATCTTATGTTAAAGTTTTTTTCCAATATGAGATACCGCCGCCTTGCTCGTTATATGAAAATATCATTTCTTTTATCCCATTGCTGGACTGACTCCATATAGTTATACACGTTGGGTATATCTCATTACTCAGTAAGATGGAACCAAAAAAGAACAACACGATCTGCTTCGACAAATTCTGTACAGAAGGCGTACCAGCCAGAAGAGACACGAACACCCAATGAATCACTAAAATTCCAAGAAATTTGCAATTCTTTACTGGGCGGATACAGGTAGCCTGATGAATAGGCGCCGGAGCCTATGGGCTTGATAATTTCCGATCCGGAAATAAACGCTTGCCTGACAAGCGTTGAATCCTCAGAAGGTATGAACAGCCTGATAGCAACAGTGTCGTTTGGAAATGATATGCTGTAGAAGAACTGTTTATTCTCAATTCGCGATTTAAAATAATCATTAAGCCAATCCTGCGAAGGATTTCTTACAATATCGCCTGTATTTGTGTTAAACGAAGGGGCGAGATAAAAGACCGAAATGTTTTTTCCAAGCAAGGATTCATAGCAATAGGTACTAATTGTATTACTGGAAAGCAGTACAGTGCTTGTGTCAGGCGGTTGCTCTACCGGAACCTCAACAACTTTTACAGTATCTGCACAGGCAAGACTGAGAAGAAGAATTATGGTAACCGGAAACGATCTCATAATTACGGCTCCTCCCCAAAAACTAAAGCTTCTTCTGGACTGTTTTAGAGTGTTAATAGATTGCGCAAAAATCTCTGCGGCGCAGCAGTCAAGGAATAAAGCGTTTTGGTCAAAAAGAATGGACTTCTCGGAGCCATTATAAGCGTTGTGATTGAATTATAAAGTTAATCCAGCATCTTGTCAAGATGCAGTTTCCAGTTAATTTTCTTGCAAATACTTATAAAAGTTAACAAACATAACAAAAAACCGGCGGCCGCATCATACGGCCGCCGGTGGATCTGCCGGCAAAAATTTAGATTTTTTCAGAAAGATAGAGAATCCGCCGTAGGGGCGACCGGCTGGTTGCCCGCGAACGGATTCAGCTTATCCGGGTTCCGGGCGGCAGGTCTACAGCCGGATCGATAGTCGTGAGCGCCAGGGTCTCTTTATCCCCCTCGCCGTGTACTGCGGCCAGCACCATGCCCTGGCTTTCGATACCCATAACTTTGCGTGGGGCCAGGTTGGCGCAGACCAGCACCTTGCGGCCGACCAGCGATTCCGGGGTGTAATGGCCCCGGATGCCGGCGGCCACGGTGCGGGTGCCCAGGGGGCCCAGGTCGAGGGTGAGCTTGAGGAGCTTGTTGCTTTTGGCGATTTCCTCGGCGGCTGTCACCACCGCCACGCGCACGTCCACCTTGATAAAATCATCGTACTGGATAGTCGGCGCGGTTTCGGCTTTCTTTTCTTGCGTCTTTCCGCCCTTGTAACTGGCCTCCTGCGCCTCGATAGCCGCATCGTCGATCTTGGGAAAGAGCACCGCCACCTTGCCGATAGCATGGCCTGCCGGCAGCTTCGAACTGAAATCCTGTTGCCAGGGGTGGTCTTTCCAGACGGTGGACAGGCCGAGCTGGCCCCAGACGTTTTCGGCGCTGAACGGCATGATCGGGAACATCACCACGGATAGCCCATAAACCGCCTGGCTGCAGATGTTGAGCGTGGTGGCGCAGTTTTCAGGGTCGCTCTTTCGGGTCTCCCAGGGCGCCTTGTCGTTGAAGTACTTGTTGCAGAAGCGGGCGAACTCGCCGAACGTATCCGCGGCCAGCCGGTAGCGGAAGTGGTCGATATGGTCGCCCACCTCATCGGCTACCCGGCCCAGGCGGGAGAGCATTTCACTGTCGAGAGTGCCGGGTTTACCGCGCTCGGGGATTCTGCCGTCGTAATAGCGCTGCACGAAAGTGAGCGTGCGGTTGATGAAGTTGCCCACCGTGTCGGCCAGCTCGTTGTTGTTGTGCGCCTGGAACTCCCGCAGGTTGAAATCGGTGTCCCGGGTTTCCGGCATGCTGGCGCAGAGGTAATAGCGCAGCGGGTCCGGGTGGAAACGGTCCAGGTAGTCGTGCAGCCAGACGGCGAAGTTGCGGCTGGTGGAGAACTTGAGGCCCTCGAGGTTCAGGTACTCATTGGCCGGCACGTTGTCCGGCAGCACGTAATGGCCGTAAGCCATCATCATGGCCGGGAACATCAGGGCGTGGAAGAAGATGTTGTCCTTGCCGATAAAGTGCACAAGCCGGACCTCGGGGTTCCACCACCATTCTTTCCATAGCTCGGGATCGCCCTGCAGGGCCGCCCATTCGCGGGTGCTGCTCACGTAGCCGATGACCGCATCGAACCAGACGTAGAGCACCTTGCCCTCGAAGCCCTTCAGGGGTACGGGAATCCCCCAGTGCAGGTCGCGGGTGACAGCCCGCTCCTTGAGGCCCTCGGCCAGCATCCCCTTGCAGAAGCCGATCACGTTCTCCTTCCAGTGTTCCTTGCCGGCCAGCCATTCGGCCAGCGGGGCCTGGAGCTTGTCGAGGGAGAGGTAGAGGTGTTCGGTTTCTTTCACCACCGGGACTGAATCCGAAAGCTTGCTGCGCGGGTTCACCAGCAGGAGCGGATCGATCGGCTTGCCGCAGCTCTCGCACTGGTCGCCGCTGCACTGCGCGTACCCACAGTGGTAGCAGGTGCCCTCCACGTAACGGTCGGGGAGAAAGCGGCCGAGCTTAGCGTCGTAAAGTTGCTTTTCGGTCCGGCGGGTCAGAAGACCCTTTTCGTGGATCTTCAGGAACCAGTCCTGGCTGGTCTGGTGATGGATCGGGAGGCTGGTGCGGCTGAAATGATCGAAGCTGATCCCGGCGCGGCTGAAAGTGTCGCGGATATGGGGATACCACTTATCGACCACCTGCTGCGGGGTGATGCCTTGCCGGTCGGCGGTGATGGTGATCGGCACGCCGTGTTCGTCCGTGCCGCCAACGTAGAGCACGTTGCGGCCCATCATCCGGCAGAAGCGCACGAAGATGTCGGCCGGCAGGTAGGCCCCGGCCAGGTGGCCCAGGTGAATGGGGCCGTTGGCGTAGGGCAGGGCGCTGGTTACCAGTACTTTACGATTGTCCATGCTCGTTTTCCCACCAGAGAAAAAGAAGCCGCGGCCGAAAGCTTACCGGACGCGGCTGGTACATTCCGGTTGGTTCAGGTTATTGTCCGATCGCTGCTTTCAGCGCCTCGACCATGTCGGTGCGTTCCCAGGTGAACGTACTTTCGGTGCGGCCGAAATGCCCATAGGCCGCGGTGGGTTCGTAGATCGGGCGCAGCAGGTCGAGCTTGGCGATGATGGCGGCCGGCCTGAGGTCGAAGACCTCGCGCACGGCGCTGGCGATTCTATCCACGGGCCGGTTGATGCCATCGGCGTTGACGAATACCGACACCGGCTCGGCCACGCCGATCGCATAGGCGATTTCGACTTCGCAGACATCCGCCAGGCCGGCGGCTACCACGTTCTTGGCCACGTAGCGGGCCATGTAGGCTGCGCTGCGGTCGACCTTGGAGGGGTCCTTGCCGCTGAACGCTCCACCTCCGTGACGGCCCATGCCGCCGTAAGTGTCGACGATGATCTTGCGGCCGGTCAGGCCGGCATCGGCCTTCGGCCCGCCCTCGTTGAACGCACCGGTGGGATTGATGAATACCTGGCGGCTTTCCATTTTGTCCATTTCGGAGCGCAGACTATTTTCGTCGATCAGGCCGGTGGGCACGAGCACGGGGATCACCACACGTTCGAGGATGTCGTGGCGCACGTCGGCCAGCTTGTAGTCGCGGCGGTGGTGGCTGCTGACCACCACGTTGCGGATCGCCACCGGCCGGCCGTTCTCGTATTCCACAGACACCTGGGTCTTGCCGTCGGGATAAAGCCCGGGCAGGGTGCCGTTCTTTCTCACCTCGGCTAACTTGCGGCTCAGCCGGTGCGCCAGGAAGATCGGCGTGGGCATCAGCCGCGTATCCAGATTGACTTTTTCGCCTTCGCGGGTGGCGTAGCCGAACATCATGCCCTGGTCGCCGGCGCCCTGTTCCTTGAACAGGCCGGTGCCGTCCACGCCCTGGGCGATGTCGCCGCTCTGGGGCTTCATCTTGACTACGATAGTCACGTCATCGGCGTTGAAGCCGATGCCCGGTTTGTCGTAGCCGATCTTGCGGATCGCCTCCCGGGCGACCCCATCGAAATCTATCTGATCGATGCAGTCCTTCGAAACCTCCCCGGTAACCACGCAATGGTTCTCGGTAACCAGAGTCTCGCAGGCCACGCGGTAGTTGGGGTTGAGCTTCTTGGCAGCATCGAGCACGCTGTCCGATATCTTGTCGCAGACTTTGTCCGGATGTCCCTCGGTCACGGATTCCGAAGTGAAAATGAATTTATCCGCCATTTCCCTGTCCTTGTCCTTGAGCCGCCGGCCGGTACCGGCAGGATGAGGTTAAATCAAGTCGTTAACAGACCGCCAAAATAAATCAAAGTGGACTGAAATGCAACTATTTGACTCCGTGCCGGGCCAGGCCGCCGCCTAAATTTCGAAATGCATTGGATATCCGTGAACGCCGCGCATTTTTTTCAATAAAGCGGCCGAATCACCGTCCAGAAAGACATGGCTTTCCGGGTGGGTCCGCAACAGGCTGGCCGGCCAGTCCGGCCCGAGGTCGCCTTCGAGGCAGCCGGCCACAGCGCGGGCCTTGCGCGCTTCCGGCACGACGCTGACCACGGTGTCGCAGCGCAGTATCCGGTCGATCGAAATTGTGATCGCCTTGGCGGGGCACTGCTGCCAGGAGCCGAACCAACCCTCGCCGGCCAGCTGCTGACGGGACCGGCGGTCGATGTCGATGACGAAAAAGGGGCATTTTTCAGCCAGATCGGCCGGGGGATCGATCAGGGCCAGGTGGCCGGTCTCGCCGATTCCGGCAAAACAGACGTCCACCCTGTCGGCCTCCAGCAGATTCCCGTAGCGCCGGGCCTCGGCCTCGGGATCGGCGGCTGTGCCATCGATCAGGTGAAAAGCGCCGGGGTGCACCCGGTCGATGAAGCGCTCGCGGAGATAGCGGTCGAAGCTCGCCGGGTGGTCCTTGGGCAGGCCGAGGTAGTCATCGAGGTGGAACATGGTCACCCGGGACCAGTCAACTCCGTCGGCTTGGCAGAGCCGGTCGAGGAAACGGACCTGGGAGTTACCGGTCGACAGCACGATCACGGCGCGGCCGCGTTCGG
>JAZDIG010000204.1:0-2526 GCA_043805105.1 Candidatus Glassiibacteriota bacterium
CCGCGGTGAAACGGACCAGGCGCGCCGGGCCTACCGCCGGGCCATCGAGGCGGACAGCGGGTACGCCCCGGCCTGGAACAACCTGGGTAACCTCGAAGCCGCCGCCGGCCGCAAGGATACGGCGCTGGCCTGCCTGGACCGAGCGGTGACTCTCGATTCGAACTATGCCCAGGCCTGGTTCAACCTGGGGTTTTTCCTGTTCTACGAGGGGATCGACACACTCCGGGCACACCGCGGCCTCTCCAAGGCCGTCTCCCTGGAACCGGAAGCGCACTGGGCCGGAAAGGCCCGCGAGATCATTAAAAAACTGGAAGGAAGGTGAAAAAACTTTCGACAACCGGGACAGGCCCCGGGCTTCTGCTGGATACGCTCCCGGCGCCGTCCTGTTCGCATTCTCTTTCGTCCGCTGCTTCGATCCCAATCGCCCCTGGGAAGCGCCTGCGGGATTCGCCGCCCGTTTCATGGATCCCGGCGCTGCCGAAAACGCCTATGCCTGCCTCAACTACGGGCTTCTGCCGGCCGATAAGCCGGGGAAAGCGGATTCGGCGCTGATACTGATCGAGCGGGGAACGCGGCTTGCCGGATGGCGAACGCAAAGAATGGGCTACTCGGCAGGCGCTCCGGCTGCGCGACCGGGCCGGGCCGCATTGACATTGTTGACGAAGTTTTCCATATTAAGGTTATCTCCGTGGCTGTGCACTAAATGTTATTACCTGTCTCACCGGCAGGCAGGTTGAGGCATCGAAAGATTTTTGTTTATTCGCCTGTAAGAATTTCATGTCAGGTTTTTACCGTACTGGAATATAAGCCCTATGGTGGGCGTACAGTTGTCGGGGCGAGTTTCAAACCCGCCCGTACACCTTGAGGTAGGGGGGCGGTTCACATTGCGTACGCTACAGTGTTGAAGGGCTCTGATAATATGGATAAGACGAACCACAGCCGACCGCACGGCCACGGAATGCCTGATTTCCGGCCGCTCACCGGCGACGGCGGCCCCGGCCCCCTGGGCCACCAGCTTCGGCTGGTATTCTGGGAAACCACCGCCGGCTGCAACCTCACCTGCCGGCATTGCCGCCGCCTGGATATCTGCGGCACCGGCCTGGCCCCCGGCGACATGGAAACCGAGGAGGCGCTGAGGTTCGTCGAGGACATCGCCGCGTTTGCCCGGCCGATCCTGGTGCTCTCGGGCGGAGAACCGCTGATCCGCAAGGACATCTTCCGGATCGCCCGGCGGGCCGCAGACCTGGGCCTGCCCGTGGCCCTGGCTACCAATGGCGTGCTGATCGACGACACCCTGGCCGACCGGATAGTGGCATCCGGCGTGCGGCGGGTTGCGATCAGTTTCGATGGAGCCACCCCGGAAGTACACGACGAGTTCCGCGGCCTGCCGGGATCGTTCGACTTGGCCGTGGCGGGCTTCCGCCGGCTCAAAGCGCGCGGCATGAACCTGCAGGTCAATTCCACCATCGCCCGCCACAACGACCATCAGCTCGACCAGATAGTCACCCTGGCCAAAGCTCTCGGCGCCGATGCCCTCCACTTTTTCATGCTCGTGCCCGTGGGCTGCGGCGTGGAGCTGAGCCGGAGCCAGCAGCTTACGCCCGAGCGCTACGAGGAAGTGCTCAACTGGGTCTACGACAAGACCCTCGAAAACCCCGGCCTGCAGATCAAGGCCACCTGCGCTCCCCACTACTTCCGGATCATCCTCGAGCGGGGCGGCCGGGATATGCTCACCAAAGGCCACGGCCACGGCACCCTGCACCAGATGACCCGCGGCTGCCTGGCCGGAACCGCGGTCTGTTTCGTCAGCCACAAGGGCCAGGTGTTCCCCTGCGGCTACCTGCCGGTGGAAGCCGGCAACGTGCGCGAAACCCCCTTCCGCGAAATCTGGAGCGAAAGCAGCCTGTTTGCCACCCTGCGCGACACCGGCAACCTCACCGGCAAGTGCGGCCTCTGCGAGTACAAGAACGTCTGCCTGGGCTGCCGCGCCCGCAGTTTCGGGGAGACAGGCGACTACCTGGCGGAAGAGCCGTATTGCACATACGAGCCAAAGCGGGTGAGGATGGGGAAATAGAAAGGGACTGAGGGACTGAGTGAAAAGAAAGTTACAAAGTGACAGAGTTACATAGTGACAAAGTAAAGACAAAAGTCATGGCTTGCAGTAAACGGGAGGGTATGCGGTAGGGGCGAACCTCGTGTTCGCCCGCTACGAAAACATAGAAAATGACGTAGGGGCGACCGGCCGGTCGCCCTTTTTTGTTGCCCGGGGAGTAACCCTACGCAAGCTGGCGGAGACATTCGCGGATAAAGGCCGGCATGTCCGCCGGGGTGCGGCTGGAGACCAGATTGCCGTCCACCACCACCTCGCTGTCGATAAACTCGGCACCCGCGTTTTCGATGTCCACGATCACCGCCTTGTGGCCGGTGGCCCGGCGCCCCTCGAGCACCCGGGCGGTGACCAGGAGCTGGGCGCTGTGGCAGATAATGAAAGTGGGCTTGCCCGAGTTGACGAAGTCCCGGGCGAAG
>JAZDIG010000205.1:0-4303 GCA_043805105.1 Candidatus Glassiibacteriota bacterium
CGACCACAACGCCACGACCCCGCTCCATCCGGCGGTGCTGGAAGCGATGCTGCCGTGGCTCGGAAAAAATTTCGGCAACGCTTCGAGCATTCACGCCGAGGGACGGGCGGCAAGAAGCGCAATCGACAAGGCCCGTCAGCAAGCGGCGGCCCTACTGGGCGCAGCCGAAGAAGAGGTCTACTTCACCAGCGGCGGCACGGAAAGCAACAACCTCGCCATTTTCGGCTCGGCGGCGGGGACCGCTCCCTCCGGCAAAGCGCGGCTGGTCACCTCCGCGGTGGAACACCACGCGGTGGAACGGCCGGCCAAAAGGCTGGCCCGCCTGGGATTCGAGCTGGTGATTCTAAGCGTTGACTGCTTCGGCCGGGTAGATCCGTCCGAACTCGAAAAAGTGCTGGCCGACGGCCGGGTGTGCCTGGTGAGCATTATCGCCGCCAACAACGAGGTGGGTACGGTCCAGCCGCTGGACGCCCTGGGCGGACTCTGCCGGCAGGCCGGCGTGACATTCCATACCGATGCAGTGCAGGCGGCCGGCAAGATCGAGCTGGACATGGGTGAGCTGCCGGTGGACCTGCTGTCGCTGTCCGGACACAAGATATACGGTCCCAAGGGCGTGGGTCTTCTCTACATCCGGCGCGGGCTGGCGATCGAAGCGCAGATACTGGGCGGCTCGCAGGAGCGCCGGATGCGGGCGGGCACGGAAAACACGGCCGGGGTCGTGGGCCTGGGGGCGGCCTGCGAGCTGGCGGCTGCGGAACTGGAACAGAGGAACGAACAGATTCGCCGGCTTCGTGACAGGCTGTGGGAATCTCTCTCCAGCCGGCTCGACGGCGTACGGCTCAACGGCCACCCCGAACACCGGATAAGCAACACGCTGAACGTATCCTTCGAGGGGGTGGAGGGGGAAGCGCTGCTGTTGAATCTCGATCTGGCGGGGATCGCCTGTTCGAGCGGGTCGGCCTGCGCCAGCGGCTCGCTCGAACCATCCCACGTCCTGACCGCCATGGGCCTGCCCGCGGAACTGGCCCAGGGCTCGGTGCGCTTCAGCCTCGGCCGGGACACCACCGCCGAACAGATCGAGCGGGCGGCCGGGGAGGTGGTGCAGGTGGTCTCCAGGCTGCGCTCAATGCAGTTCAGCCTCTGATCGCGGTTAGCAAGGTGAAAAATCCCGACTGCGCCGGCAGGCAGTTATTTTAAACCATCTACCAAACAATTATGCTCACCCTGGGAATAGAAACTTCCTGTGATGAAACCAGCGTGGCCGTGCTGGAGGGCGAGCGCCGCCTACTGAGCCATCTGATTCTGAGCCAGATGGAGCACGAGGCGTTCGGCGGAGTGGTACCCGAGCTCGCCAGCCGGGCGCATCAGAGAATCCTGCTGCCCATGGTGGACCGAGCCCTGGCCGAATCCGGCAGACGGCTCGACGAGATCGACCTGATCGGAGTGACAGTGGGCCCGGGACTGGTGGGGTCGCTGCTGGTGGGGCTCTGCACGGCCAAATCACTGGCCCTCTGCCTGGACCTTCCGCTGGTGGCCGTAAACCATCTGGAAGCACACCTGATGGCGAACCTGCTGCTGGAGGACCCGCCGGTGCCCCCTTTCGTGGCGCTCCTGGTGTCCGGAGGCCATACCCTGCTGGTGGAGGTGGCGAATTGGGGTGAGTATTACATCATGGGCAGCACCCGGGACGATGCGGTGGGGGAATCCTTCGACAAGGTGGCCAAAATGCTGGAGCTGGGCTATCCCGGCGGACCGGTGATAGAAACTGCGGCCGCACTCGGCAACCCGGAGTCGTTCACCCTTCCCCGGCCGATGATCAGGGATGAATCGCTGGACATGAGCTTTTCCGGCCTCAAGACGGCCGTGCTTCACGAGGTGGAGGACCTGGCCGAGGGAGGCGGCCTCGAGGGTTCGGTCAATGACCTCGCCGCCGGTTTCCAGGCCGCAGTGGTGGAAGTGCTGATAGACAAATCGATGCGCGCCTGCCGGCGCGCCGCCGCGAAGACCCTGGTGATCGCCGGCGGAGTGGCGCGCAACCGGGCGCTCCGCGAAAAACTCGACGAGACCTGCCGGGCCGCCGGCATCCGGGCGATCTTCCCGCCGCTGTCGCTGTGCACGGACAACGCGGCGATGGTGGCCCGGACGGCGGTCTACCACCACTCTCTCGGCCTGACGGACAGCCTGGAGGCCAGGGCCTTTGCGACTGGCAGTCTCGCCTGGCCCTCGGCCTGATTTTCACCCGGTCTCCCCGGGCGGGGGCCGTCATCTTTTTTGCCCTCCCCCCACTCCCAAGCCCCGCAAAAAAGCCGCCGGCCCCCTCTTCCCTCCCGGCCCGTTCCGCCTTTCAGACTACCTCAGTCCCCATTATATTACCCGGAGTAAAGCTACCCCGAGCAAGCTTGTGCTTTTTTCGATATAGCTACATAAAATTCAATCCGAGACTACTGATGAAGATTGTCCTCGCACCCGATTCGTTCAAAGGAACCTGGTCCGCTCCCCAAGCCGCAGTGGCCTTTGCCCGCGGCGTCCGGGAAGCTTACCCGCGGGCCGAAACAGTGGAGCTGCCGCTGGCCGATGGCGGGGAGGGCACCCTGGAGGTAGTTTGCCGGGTGGCCGGCGGCCGGATCGTAACCGCAGCCGCGGTCGATCCGCTGGGCCGGCCGATCGAGGCCGGCTTCGGGCTGCTGGCCGATGGGGAGGCGGTGGTGGAGTCGGCCAGGGCGATCGGCCTGCCGCTGTTGGCTGTCAATGAGCGTAACCCGTGGCTGGTTGGTACGTTCGGGCTGGGCCTGGTGCTGGGGGCCGCGCTGGACAAAGGGGCCCGCGGCTTGGCCCTGACCCTCGGCGGCTCCGCCACTGTGGACGGAGGCGTGGGTATGGCCCGGGCCTTGGGCTGGCGCTTTCTGGACCGGGCGGGCAAGGAGATCGCCGAGGAAGGCGGACGGATGCTGTCGCATATCGCCCGGATCGACCCGAAAGGATCGGACCCACGGCTTGCCGGGACCCGGGTGCGCGCCCTTTGCGATGTCACCAACCCGCTCCTGGGCGAGCGCGGAGCGGCCCGGGTGTTCGGCCCGCAGAAAGGGGCCGATCCGGAAATGGTGGAAAACCTCGAGGCGGGCCTGGCCAACCTCGCCGTCAGGATGAAAGCGGACCTGGGCGTCGATGTCACCGGTCTGGCTGGTGGCGGGGCGGCCGGCGGGCTGGGCGCCGCGGTGGCCGGCTTCCTCGGCGGACGGCTGGTTTCCGGAATCGATTACGTGCTGGACGTGACAGGCTTCGACCGGGAAGTCGCCGAGGCCGACCTGGTGATCACGGGCGAGGGGTCGTTCGACTCGCAGAGCCTGGGCGGCAAGGCGGTTTCCGGAGTGCTGGCGCGCTCGGCCAGGGCCGGCGTACCGGTGGCGGTGGTCTGCGGCCGGCGGGCCGAGGGCGGCCCGGCCGGATTGCCGGTGTTCTCCGCAGCGGACCTGCCGGGGGAAGGGAAGGGCGGCCTGGTGGACCTGGAGGGCCTGCGCCGGCTGGCTGCTCTGGCGGCCCGTGCCGTACTGGGAGGGTGACAGGCGGCTTGAAAGCTGAGACCAGGAAAAAAAAAGCGACGGTCAACGTGGTATTTCCCATCCCCGGGGGCGGGCCTTATACCTACCGTCTGCCCGAGGACTACCCCCGGCCGCCGGCGCCGGGAGTGAGGGTGGCGGCGAGCCTGGGCCGGAGGCTCCTGACCGGCGTGGTCACCGAAAGCGGGGCCAGGCCGCCGGCGCGAATCCGGCTCAAGTACGTGACCGAGGTGATCGACGATGCGCCGCTGGTGCCACCGGAGCTGATCGAGCTGGCCCGCTGGATGGCCCGCTACTACCTCTGCGACCTGGGCGAGGCGCTGCGGGCGGTGGTGCCGGGGATTTTCCTGCGGGTGGGCGACCGCAAGGTCCGGCTCACCGAGGCGGGAATCCCCCTGCTTAACAACTTCTCCGCCCTGCAGAAAAAGCTCCTCTGCCTGCTCGAGGACCAGCCCGGGGGCTGGATGCTGCAGAGCCGTCTCTGCTCGCGGCTCAAGACCAGGAGCCTGGCCGGGCCGCTGGCTGAGCTGGCCGAGGCGGGGGTGGTGGAAACCACCGACCACCTGCCGCTCTTGCCCAGAGCCCGTTCGCGGACGATGGTGAAGGCCGCCGAGGAGGTTTCCGCCGAGGAGGCCGGCCGGCTGCTGGCCCACACGCCCCGCCAGCACGAATGCCTCGAATACCTGAAAGGAACTTCGGCGCCGGTGGAGCTGTCGCTGCTGCTGCGCGTGGGCTTCAGCTCCGCG
>JAZDIG010000206.1:0-12636 GCA_043805105.1 Candidatus Glassiibacteriota bacterium
CATGGGCCGCGACGAACTGCTGCCGAAAAAGTTTTTCGCCCACCTCAGCCCGTCGCACTCCGTGCCCTCCTACAACATCCTCCTGATCGGCGGGATCACGCTGGTGGCCGCGTTCCTGATGGATTACGGCCAGTGCGCGCATTTGATCAATTTCGGCGCCCTGCTGGCTTTCTCCCTGGTCAACATCGCCTCGATCCGCGAGTACTACTTCAAGGCCGGACAGCGCACCCTGGGCTCATTCTTCAAGAACTTCCTGCCTCCCGCCGTGGGCGTGATCGCCTGCATGGCAATCTGGCTCAGCCTGCCCAGGTTGACCAAGTATATCGGCGGGACCTGGCTCCTGCTGGGCTTCATCTATCTCCTCATCCGCACCAAGGGGTTCAGGCAGCCGATAGTGATGCAGGATGTTTTCTAAAAGACAGTGACAAAGTGACAAAGTTACAGAGTTACAAAGTTAAAGAGTGAAAGACAGGGATAAGGCACTAAAGACAGTGACAAAGTGCATCACGGCGTAGGGGCGGACTTATGAGGGCGCCCGCTTCTAGTGTGAGAAACTTGAGGTGTAGGGATGTATTTCAGGAGGGAAGGGATTAAACCGGTATTGCCCATCTCATAGTTCGGACGTGTAAAGTTGACCCATCGCCCGGGCCGCCAGGCGCGCGGGCGTTTTTTCCGCGCCTCCCTGTCAAGTCCGCTGTCCGCCCGCGCGCTTTGTGCAAGTCCGGATACGGATTGACAAAAACAGGCGATAGCCCGCCCCATCAGCCTGCCATGTTCGGCATTCCCATCTTTTGCAGCCACCTGAAATGCGCGGCAATTCCTTCCCGGAATGTTTTGTGCTCCGCGTATTTTATCCCGTGGGCTCGACAAGCCTCTTCCACGATCTTGGTGATTGCCGGGTAATGAATGTGGCAGATCGTCGGGAGCAGGTGATGTTCGAGGTGATAGTTCAAGCCGCCGACAAGCCAGCCCACGATCGGGTTGTGCCGGACATAGTCCACGGTCACGTTTGCCTGATGAGCGGCCCAGGGGTTTTCGATGTGCCCGGTGTCCTCCCGGGGGATCGGAAAGCCCGCCTGTTCCACGCAGTGCGGCAGTTGAAACACCAGGCTCAGGGTCACACCCAGAACCATCACGCCGACGGTATAGTAAAACAGAACGACACCCAAAGAATGGAACAGCAGGGGGATCCCCAAGGCCCAGGTGAAAAAGACTATCTTACCCAGAACGAAGATTACCAATTCCCAACCCGTCGGCCGGGGGAATCGATGCTTTCCGATCCGGCCGGTAATGACATTGCGGAAATCATCGGCAAGCTCCCACTTTACCGCCAGGAACCCGTAGATCAACCAGAGATAAAAATGCTGCCAGTGGTAATACGGGAGCCACTTCTGATGCGGCGACACCCGGCCGAGAATGCCGAAATCGATATCGGTGTCGTAACCGGTGATATTGACGAATTGGTGATGGATGACGACGTGCTTCCAGAACCAGACGTAGGAACTGCCTCCCGCCAGATCCATCGTCATTGCCATCAGCTTGTTGACCCAGGGGATTTTCGAATAGGCCCGATGTCCGGCATCATGCGCGATGTTGAATCCGATCGCGGCTGTGGACAAGCCGAGCAGAATGGCCAGGAGCAGGCCTTGCCACATGCTCTGGGCCGCGAACACCAGCAGGCCGTACGAGGTGGCGAAACAGGCGAAAATGACAGCCGTTTTCAAGTACAGTTGCCAATTGCCTGATTTCGAGCGGCCGGCGCCTTGTTGGAAGTAGGCATTGACCCGCTGCCTGAGATCGGTCTCGAAGGCTTGGTTTTCACCGAATTCCAGCGCCAGGATCGACTCCTGGCCTGACTGGGCCGAAGTTGAAGGTGAGCCTTGGGTTCCCTGATTCTGCGTCATGGCAATCTCCATTGACTGCGTCTTTCCGACGTCCTATTGAAAACACCGGCACTGCGACCGGTTGATCGAAGACTCCAGGAAAGTAAAAATAAGTTCAGGTGCATGATAATGCAAATCAAACTGCGCGGGTTTTCCAAATCTGCCGGAACATTAGGAAAGGGACAAGTGGAATGGAAAAACGCTTGGGCAGGCGCAGAAATATGGTAATCGTATCGTAGGGGCGCAGCATGCTGCGCCCTTTTTTTCCTACCGTACAGGTTTTCCCACACATATGGTTAGATTGGCGTAGGGGCGGACCCATGTGTCCGCCCGCGGGGTGGAGGAGGGCTCTTCTCCTTCATCAAAGGCTGACACACCCCTGTTTCCCCTCTGGATAGAGGGGACTTACAAGGTATAAAGTCTTATTATTTAAGATGATACAGATATGACATGCTTAGTGATGCTTTTGTGGCCGGGTGGGACGTGGCCAGTCCACTCTGCCAGAGGGGTGCCCTGCGCAGCCCCGATTTATCGGGGCGAAGCAGGGCGGGGTGTGTAATACGGAGCTGCAATTTAGAAAAATACTCAACAGTATTTTATAGCTATGATATGCCCTGTCGGTCGCCCGTGGGTGGGATTGTGCTCTCCCCCTTTGGCAAAGAGGGAGAAAAGGGGGATTTCTGCTTGGACTCCCGCTACCTGACATGTTCCTTCAAAAAGGCCAGGACCCGGTCGAACGCTTCCCGGACCGCGGGGTCTTTCAGCCCGGCGCTGTCAAACCCATGCCCCCAGTCCGGGTTGGTGACGAATTCGTGGACGACTCCCCGGCGGGTCAATTCCTCGTCCATCAGCACCGATTGCTCGAAAGGCACGTCGGTATCCTTTTGGCCGTGGAGCAGGATGATGGGAGGGTACGCTCGCGTGACGTTGCGCAGGGGTTCGTATGCCTTGAACCAGGCCAGTTCGCTCGCCGGGTCGTGGCCGGCCACTTCCCTGGGCCACAGGCCGTGCTGCCGGCAGTAGAGGTAGAACTGGCCGCGCTGCCGCCCTGAGGGTCCGCCGGCCGTGGTCGAAACCACCGAATCGCCCACCGCGCCGTAGGCCAGTTCCGCAGAAACTTTCGGGCTCAGGTTGTAGAACGAATCCGGCTTGGAGTACCAGGGGCCGGTGATATCCCCGTAGCCGTAGAATGACACCAGGGCGTCCGGCTTGGGCTCCAGGCAGACTCCGGCCATCTGGGTGAGGTAGCCGCCCGCCGAATGTCCCGCCACCGCGATCCGCTCCGGGTCGATCCTGCACTTTTCCGGCCCCTGGCTGCGAACCCAGGCATAGGCGTCCTGGAGATCCTCGATTATTTCTTCGAGCTTGGTTTCCGGCGCCAGGCGGTAGTCGATTGACACCACCGCGTACCCCGCCCGGATGTAAGCTGCCAACTGCTCCTTGGCTATCCCCTGCCGGCTGCCCATAATGAGCGCGCCGCCGTGGATCCAGAAGATTACCGGCAGGATTTTTTCGCCGGATGGCCGGTACACATCGAGCTTAATTTCGAGCGTGCCGACAGTCTTGTAGGTATAGGTGGTTTTCTGGTACATGGAGTCCGGGCCTGTCTGGCTTGTATACTGCGCCTGCGCCGGCTGTATGCCGGCCGGCAGTACTGCCGCGAGTACGGCGAGCAAAGGGATGAGTTTTGTCAGGGGGTTTTTCATGGAAGCCTCTTTTGGTTGACTAATATTGAGAGGAAACGGCCGGAACGCCAGGGTTTTGGGGGGTGGTGACAGAGGGCGTGATCTACCAGACTAGGCGCGCCCGCTTTGTCTGGGAGAGGGATCAATTTCAGGTGGAATAAAATTCATTGGATTTTACCCGGTTAAAGTTGATAAATAGAAATGTGGCCTAACTATCTGGCTCCGAAACCTAAGTGCATCTCGAGCCAGTATCCGGCGCCAAGTTAGGTGGAACGCCGCACTGGTGTTTCAGCCTGGGCCTCAACATCCGGTGCGGGCGGCGGTAGTTCCGCTGGAGACTCCGCATCTATCGCCTGATCCAAGGATGCAAAAGTAGGGGCCAGTTCTTGGAATTGGGCAACATCGCGGACAATTGACAGTCCTGGCAGAACCTCACCAGTTGCACGGTTTGGAACGTACGCGGAGACAACACCCATGACAACAACAAAAGCAGGCTTTCCCTCTTGCCAGAGAAAAGCTGGTCCTCCGCTGACTCCATTTATTGCAACGCCATCCACCAAATAGGCGCTTTGTGCATTAATCCATGCGCTTACATGCCCTGTAAAGAAGCAAAGATTGGCAGCAGGTATGGCTGGAAACCCAAGCCAGGCAATTTCATTCCCCACTTTGAGGAACGTGTCCTTCGGAGGTAGAGGCAACGGGGTTGCCGGGAGTGAAAGCTCGGCACGGTGGAATAAGATTGCCGCTGTGTCCCGGTTAAGGTCTAGTAACACAGCACGTTCATCACGGCGCACGACCATATACTTGCCGGTACTAACGTGATCAATGCGAATGGGTTCTTCCCAGTAGTGCGCCTGGTCAACAACGTGCGCGGCGGTTGCAATGCCACAGATCTCATTCTTACGCCCGTTCGAGATCATGAAGCCACTGCCCGAACCCCTGGGGGTTGATATTCGCACTACGTGTGGTTCGATCTGCTCGACCGCTTGCCACCATGTCATCTTCGGCATACTCAATCCCTCCAGAGGAAGCTAAAGCCTTAGCTCACCGGCGGGCTTTGCCCATCCAGTGTAGCTCTTGGTTTAACAAGCCTTTTCAATCTCGATATCTTTTGGGCAAATCCTCTACCACCCTTGAGGTCGTGTTCCCAAAAACGAACTACAGCCCACCCCTTCTGTTTTAATCGATGGGTAACTTCCCTGTCTCGTTGCTTATTACTAGCAACCTTGTTTAGCCAGTATAATGTATTTGTTGAGGGAATACGACAATGCTTTGGACAATTGTGCCAGAAGCAACCATCTACAAAAACAGCAACGCGGTTTGTTTGAAAAACAAAGTCTGGCTTTCCGTAAATTGAGTAGTTCCGACGCCACCCAATAAGTGAGACTTTTTTTAAGACCTTAATGAAGGCTTCCTCAGTAGATTTATTACCAGTAGATTTTACTCGTGCCATAATTCGAGAGCGATCATTTTTTGAAATAATATCCATAATACTGTACTAAAAAACAACATATATTCGTTTTAGTTTTGAAGAATTCCACAGGGTGCTTTCTTGAAAAGAGAACGCCAAAGATGCTCTTTGGGCGGTGGCATGCCAATTTTAACTATCTCGATAAAGCCTCCTCCTTTATCATCGCCGCTTCTTTCGGTTATTGGCCCGGCATAAAACGCGGAGTTTTTTAGAGAGATTATTGATCCAGACTCGCTTCTTTCGATATCCCCATAGCCGAAGGCCAAAATGTTCACCTCATTTGAGTTCTCAGAGATATACCGTGCTAAATCGAGAGCCGTGCTGCTTGAGATATAGTTAGCGAGAACATCTTGGAGCAGCCAAAATGTCTTACCTCCCCATGAAATTCCAACTTGTGATTTAACAATTAGTTGGCTGACCATCCGCGCCCAGACTTGTCGATAATTGATACCTGGGCCATTGTGTCGTGATGGATCGATAATTGCGTCCTCAAACGCCATTGCTATTTGTGTTCTTTTGTTCTTATCGCCACCGGAAGTGCTTGATGTCATGATCTCAACAATAATTATAGGGTCTGATGGGAAATCGTCTACCCAAAAGCCCCCGGCTCGCCGTGTAATTGTATAGCCGTTTGACTCGGCAAGTTTTTTTGTTCCGTGCTCTCCTTTATCAATGAGTGCAGCGATTACTGAAATAGGCACTCTCTTTGAACCTGCAAGTATATAGTCGAAAGTGTAGTCAAAAGACTTTGTTTCATTGTCATCATTCGTCGTGTCAATTTTCATCTTTACTTCAGACCACACTCTGTATGTCTTGCCTAGCTCAAGATTCGCATATTTAACCAGCTGTTTCTTGATATGGCTCTGATGTTTAGAAGCACTATCTGACCGGATCGCTAATAGTCTGCGGGGGCATACAATCCATGGCTGTTCTTTTTCTCGAATGCGAAGTGAACAAACTCCACATTGAACAATCTGTTTGCCAGGGAAGTACTTCTTAAGGTTCGGCTTTTGATTAAGATTAATTGCAGAAAGATAACGGTTTCCGCCACCGTCACATTCAGCGTTCATGAATGGGCACCAAGCAATAGCTCGATTTCTGTCCGCATCATCATTCCAAGCTTCAAGACTATATCCCAAAAGTTCAAATATCTTGCTCATCCAGAAACCTCTTGATTTTTAATCCTAAAATTTTTGCAAGGGGTGGGGGGACTGAATTTGCAACCTGTCTATGTTGGTCTAAATTGCGCACAGTTCCAGTCCGCGACCTAATCGGCCCCTTAAGTGTATAAATGTCTGGATAACCATGAATACGCATGTATTCGCGTGGTGTTAAATATCTATCCTCAGTGGGGTGGTAAAAAATTTCACCACATCTAAGAGTGTTTGAGGGGCGCTTTCGGTGCAACCGAAGGTATTTAGTTGTATCTTTTGGTGACAATCCGCGTCGTAGCTCTTCGCCGAGATGCGTCTGTGCAGCCAAATATGAGCCTTCCGGGACTTGAGCAATTCGCTCACGATCCCGAGTTGGTGTGACATCGATATGACTGTCAGACCGTTCATAAACTGTCTTTCCTCGCACCTTGGCATCAGGCTTTCCTAGGCCCGAAATAACTTCGCCAACACCCACATAAGGTAAATAAGGGAAAAGTCCATTACATTCTTCTATAGGGGCATGAGTGCGTTCAGGAAAAACAAAACCATTACGTCCACGAGTGGCGACTACAAAAAGTCTTTCACGCAATTGTGGAATACCATAGTCTGCAGCGGTAATAACGCGCCATTTTGGTGTATAATAGATTTTTTCAAGCTCGGATATAAACTTTTCAAATACTTCTCCTCTGCGATTGCCGCTTCCATTTGATGACAAAAGACCTTTTACTTGCTCCATGAGGATTACCTTAGGTTGTAAAGCCTCAGCAAAACGCACGATCTCAAAAAGGAGAAGTCCTCGTTCATCACGAAGACCCAACTGTTTGCCTGCGAGGGAAAATGATTGGCAGGGGGGGCCTCCAAACAGGAGGTCTAGCTCCCCTTTTTTTAGATTTAGGTCTTTCCGCAGTTCCTTTGGGTCTATTTGCCGGATGTCGGCTTCAATGACGCAGGTAGAGGTTTGCTCTCGTTCAACGGCCTCACGAAGTGTTGCACAACAGTGCTCATCGGCCTCAATTTCCGCCAATATATTGAAGCCTGCCTCTCGAATGCCGATGTCCATTCCTCCGGCACCAGAGAAAAGGCTGACAGCACTTTGTCTCCTATTTGTCATGATGCGATCCTAGTAGTATAGAATCCTTCATATCGTTTCTGTCTATCCAGCTATGGTTTATACAGAACCGTTGTAAGAGCCTAAATATTGCAAATATAGCTATGTAAAACACTACCAGAGTTCTAAATATAAATATATAAAATATTAATTATCAAACTGTTGGGAGCTTTTCCAGCTAGTGAACCGGAATTTTATACGGTATGTATAAAATCCCGGGCAAACATCGTTGGCTATATTCTGCACTGTTTCATTAAATATATCGAATCAGGCGGGAAAATAGAAGCGAATTCAATTTTTACCCGGAAAAATACCCGTTACTACCCTATCCTCTCCATTCCCTTCATGTACGGCCTGATCGCCTCGGGCACGGTCACGCTGCCGTCCGGGTTCTGGTAGGTTTCCAAAAGCGCGATCACGGTGCGGGGCAGGGCCAGGCCGCTGCCGTTGAGAGTGTGCAGGTATTCGGGCTTGGCCCCAGGCTCCGGCCGGTAGCGCAGGCCGGCCCGGCGCGCCTGGAAATCCTCGAAGTTGCTGCAACTGCTCACCTCCAGGTAGCTTCCCACGCCCGGCGCCCAGACCTCGAGGTCGTAACACTTGGCCGCGGCAAAGCTGAGGTCGGCGGTGCAGAGCGCCACCACCCGGTAGTGCAGGCCCAGCATCTGCAACATCTCCTCGGCGTTACCCAGCAGGCTCTCCAGCTCCTCGTAGCTGGTCCCCGGCCGCACGAACTTCACCATCTCCACCTTGTCGAACTGGTGCACGCGGATCAGGCCTCTTGTGTCCTTGCCGTAGCTGCCGGCCTCGCGGCGGAAACAGGGGGTGTAGGCGGTGTAGTAGAGGGGCAGCCGGTCCGAGTCCACCACCGCCTCGCGCAGGAGGTTGGTCACCGGCACCTCGGCGGTGGGGATCAGGAACAGGTCGTCGGCGTCGATCCGGTACATGTCCTCTTCCATCTTGGGGAGCTGGCCCGTGCCGGTCATGCAGTCGCGGTTGACAATAAAAGGCGGCGATATTTCGGTGTAGCCGTGCTTTTCCACGTGCACGTCGATCATCCAGTTGATCAGCGCCCGCTCCAGGAGCGCGCCCAGGCCGGTGAAAACTATGAAGCCGGTCCCCGAAAGCCGGGCCGCGGCTTTCTGGTCGAACAGCCCCAGCTTCTCGCCGATCTCCCAGTGGGGACGCGGCTGGTAGGCGAAGTCTTTCTTAGCGCCCCAGGCTTTCAGCACCTGGTTGTCCTTTTCGCTGGTTCCCACCGGCACGCTTTCGTGCGGCAGGTTGGGGATGGAGAGGAGCCGACTATTGAGCTCAGTTTCGATTTCGGCGATCCGGCTGTCCAGGTCCCGGGTGCGGCCGGCGACCTCTTTCATCCGCTCGATCAGCCCGGGGTCGAGCCGGCCGGCCTTTTTGGCGGCGGCGATCTCCTGGTTGGCGCGGTTACGTTCGGCCTTGAGGCTTTCGGTTTGGGCGAGCAGGTCGCGGCGCTGTGCGTCCAGGGCGAGCAGGCCGTCGAGGTCCACCTGGACTTTCTTGGCAGTTAGGCCGGCCTTGACTTTCTCCGGGTTCTGGCGGATGAATTTCATGTCGAGCATACCGGTGAGGCTCCTTTTAGCCCTGGTTCACAAATTACGGCAAAAACCTGAATGAAAAATTTCGGTTTAGATCAGGACTATTATGGATAGAACATAGATTTTTTCTTTCAGATAGGTCAAACAAATCCCCCTCAGTCCCAGTAACATCCGCTCAGGAAATCGTAAGCCTTTTCAGAAAAGCTTTTTTCCTACTTTCGCGGGCCGAAAGTAGGCAAAGGCCTTGGGGGCCGCGAACTCGCCTACCTGCCACGGAATTCAATACCAACGGTGTTCAGGAGATCCTGAAGCGCTCCTTTGGCGGTCGCCTGTTTCGCACTTGCAAGAGCGGCAAGTGCGAAACAATGGCCTACCTGGCGTAGGGGCATCCCGATTTTATCGGGACCGTGCCCGTATTTACCCAGGGCCACGATGGAAATTAGGCGGCAACTACACGCTCCCCTCGTCACGGCTCGGACAGCGCGGCCCCCGGGAAAAGACACCCGGGCGTGTTCCAGGTGTGCATACCTTGAATAGTCCGCCACTGTAAGGTGCAGGGGAGGGTTTCAAACCATCCCCTACGATTGACGGTCACCGCCTCAGGCCCCGGCGCCCTGGGGCACGGGCGAGGCGCTGCGGCCGGGCAGGGAGCTTTCGTCCAGCAGGATTTCGAACACCTTCTCCAGCTTCTGCGCCTGCTCGCTGCGGCTGAAATTGCGGATCACGTAGCGGCGGCCGTTTTCGCCGAAGCGCCGGCAGAGAGGGCGGTCTTCATAGAGCGCGATGATCGCATCGCTCATTTCGTAGAAGTTTTCCGGCCTGACGTAGAGCCCGGCCTCAGCCTCGTCGAAGATCCGCCGCGCCTCGCCGTCCACCGAAAGGATGATCGGCTTGGCGCAGGCCATGCAGTCGAACATCTTGGAGGGGATGAAGGTGTCGAAGACGACGTCGTTCTTGAGCGAGACGAGCAGGACATCGGAGATGTTGAGAAACGGGGTGATCCGGTTGATCGGCACCTGGGGGTGGAAGAAGACGTTGTTCAGCCTGAGCTCCCGGGTCAGCTCGATCATGTTTTTCTTCACCGGGCCGTCACCGATGAACAGGATGGCGATGTCATCGTAGTGGCGCAGGAGCTTGGCCGTGTGGATGATCGACCAGAGGCCCTGGGCGATACCCAGCGTGCCGGCGAAGGTGACCACGAACTTGCCGTCCAGACCCAGGCTCTGCTTGAGCTCCCGGTCCGGCGGCTGCGGCTTGAACAGGTCGACCACCGTGCCGTTGGGGATGTAGTGGATTTTGTCGCCGTCCTCCACCCGCTTGCGGATGAACTCGCAGAAGCCCCGGGTGACCGCCACGATCGCCGCGGCGTTCTTATACAGGATGCGCTCGATCTTCTCCGCCATCTGCACGATCCGCCGGTTGGAGAGCTCTCCCAGGGCGGTGGCCGCGGCCGGCCAGAGGTCGCGCACGTCCAGGACGAACTTGCCGCGCTTGAAGATCGACAGCAGGTAGCCCGAAACGCCCACGAATAACGGCGGGCTGGTGGCGAAAATGATGTCGTACTTGCCGCGGAAATAGAGTCCGGCGAAAAAGCTCATCACCATATACGAAAGGTAGAAGAGGATCCGGTTGAGGAAGTTCTTTTTCTGCCTGGCCCAGACCCAGACCCGGATCACCCGGATGCCGTCGAACTCCTCGTTGATGAAGAGCTGTCCCTGGTACTTTTCGTGGATGATCCCGATCGGGTGGTTGGGCACCTCGGTGATCACGGTCACGTCGTGGCCGTGGTTGATCAGGTTGCGGGCAAACTCGTGGATGCGGGTCTGGGTCGCCCCCACCTCGGGATAGAAATACTGGGTGAGCATGAGGATTTTCATGTGCCGGGAGCCGTTCATGATCGATTCCCCAACGGGTGGCGTGTTGGCCAGGGAGAAGCATGTCCAACTTAAATCCGGGTGTGGTGCTTGTCAATCGGCAATGGTGTCTGTGCCGGCGGAGGCAGGGACTTACTCTTTCTGCAGGATCGAGTCGTAAAGGCGGGCCAGGGCTTGGCCGGCGCGGTCGGGATGGAAGTCGGCGAGCGCCCTTTCGCGGGCCCGACTGCCCATGTCCTGCCTCAGCCGGTCATCGGCCAGCAGGGCGGCGATCTTATCGGCCAGGGCGGCCGCGTCGTCCACTGCCACCAGGCAGCCCTCGACCCCGTCGGTCACCGCGTCCGGTATACCACCCACCCGGCTGGCCACCACCGGGACCCCGGCGGCCATGGCTTCCAGCATGGCGATCGGCAAGCCCTCGGAACGGGAGGGCAGAACGAAGACGGCGGCCTGCGCCAGCAGTTCCCGGACCTCTTTCCCGCCGGCGTTCCTGACCACCCTGACTTCTCCCAGCCTGCGGTCGCCGACCGCCTCCTCGAACCGCCGGCTTCCCGGGCCGGCCTGGATTCGACCCGCCAAAACACAGGGGCTGGAGAATCCCCTTTCACGCAAGGCCCTGATTGCCTCCAGCAGCACGAAAACACCTTTGTCTTCGGTCAGGTCGCCGATAAACACCAACAGCCGCCGGCCGGCCGGGTCTTCGGCGACTTCGAAAAAATCGTAGTCCGCGCAGTTGGGCACCACCAGCGTCACGGCCCGGCCCAATTGTTCGAGGCGCTCTTTCCAGAACGGGGCCACGGCGGCCACGGCGTGGGGCCGTCCAAGCAGGAAGCGGATGAGCGGCTTGAGGGGGCTGGACCGGTAAAACTCCTGGAAGCCGCCGCCGTGGACGTGCAGGACCGTCTTTTTCCCCAGCAGACGGCAGGCGGCGGCCAGGACGGATTTTTCGTAGAAAGAGCGGCCGGATGAACAGTGGATGTGCACGATCCGGGGCTGTGTCAGGATCACCCGGGCCATCAGCCGCAGATAAAGGGCGGCGCTCGCCAGCAGGCGGACCGGCAGGGACGCCTCCCGCCAGTCGCCGGTGTCGAAGCCGGCGAGAGTGAAGTCCCGCCGCAGCAGCCGGTTGCCCAGGTGCAGCCTGGCGAAGCTGGCTACGCCGCCGGTGATGTTTTCGGCCAGCGGGCCGGCGACCAGCACTTTCGGCCCTGTGGAACTCGGAACGTGGGGAACCATTTAATGGCAGGGTGAACTTTTAATCAGGTGGAGGATTAGTTGTGATATGATTCCCATAAAGAATTTTTTAAGATTCATAACAATCAACAGTCCGGGGACTGTATGTCCGGTCATTGTAAAAATTGAGATTACGGATTTAATCTTCTGTCTTTCCGCAACGAATACCAGATGTGTACAATATCCGCAATTCCAATTATAAACCATCCCAGAGCTATGGCTATTTTCGTGTGTGACGTCAGGAGCCAGAAATCCGGGACTCTCGGTATCACAAAGGCTCCGCCCAGAAACACCAGCATGTACAGAAATCCCTGCCACGTGCGCGGCCTCATATCCAGGCCTCCTTCACTACGGAAACCGAACCATTCCTTTTTTCCGATCATCGGCTCGACCCTCCGGGCTGAAATACGATTGAGTCAACATTCCCCATATTAAAATTGAAACAGCAAAAAATAGCCGTCTTGTTTGATTCCAAATGAAATTTTTCGATCTGCCCAGCTTGGATAGACACGTATTTGCAGAAGATATATTTTTGCACATTGGATAATAAAGCATATATTAGCCACTTTCAAGCTTTTGCAGAGATTGCATACCTCCCGGGGAGTTCCGAATGACCGGCATCCCGAACCTCAGTTCCTCCAGATCCAGCCTGCCGGTCCT
>JAZDIG010000207.1:0-8104 GCA_043805105.1 Candidatus Glassiibacteriota bacterium
CCGTAGATTTGCGCGCCGCTGCCGTCATCCTCGGTCCAGCCGAGCGCCACCCAGCCCTCCTCGTCCCCCGAAACCGAGGGCTTCCCGGCAGCCAGCCCGGGCCGGGAGCGAACCATTCCGGCGAACGCCGAATCCACGATCAGTGAAGGCGGGTTTGCAAACGGGTCCAGGACTACTTTGCGCAGATAGAGTTTTTTAACGCCGAGGGTGTCGGTTTCGATCCAACTCACCACGAACGGTGGTTCATACTGGTCGAATCCGCCGGTGGCCACCACCGGTCCGGTGAGCGCGGCGATAGAGCGCGGATCGCCGGAAGGCAGCCGGGTCTGCTGGATCTCCACGCCCTTCTCGCCGAAAACCCGCACGTAAATGCCGACGCTGTCCGCCAGTGTATCACGCCAGGCCACCAGCACCCGGCCATAGCGGTCGACAGCCAGCGCCGGATCGGTCTGGTCGCCGAAGCCGCCCAGGTTGATTTTCTGATCCTCCATCCAGCCGTGGAGCGTGGAGTCGATGTTGGAGGCGCCGAGAGTGTCGCGGGCGGAAATCCAGTTGCCGTAAATATCCTGGCCCTGCCCCCCGCCGCGGCCGTCCTGCCAGACCAGATATACGTTGCCCGCGCTGTCGGCGGCGGCGGCCGGGTTCCGGCCAAGGATGAGCCGCAGGCTGGGTCTCGGCAGCGCCGGCCCCTCTGCACTGCCGTCGATCAGGAATCGGCGGAAGAACACCCGGTGCCCAGCCCCCACTTTCTCGCTCCAGGCCACCACCGGCTGGCTGCCACGGAAACCGGAGCCCAGCGAAGGAGCGGAAACTCCGCCGGCCACCACAGCCGAGGCGGCCACTGTCGGTCCGGTCCGGCCGCCTCTGGTGTCGAAACCCTGGACCAGGATCGACTCCCCGGCGCTGGTGGAGTCCCGCCAGACCACCAGGATCCGGTTCAGTGTATCGAGATCCAGGGTATCAAGATTCAACGGATCCACAAAAGCAATAATCGTAAGTGTATCACAAATAATTGACGGCTGGAACAGCCCTCCAGTGCTTGTCGCGCTGACCACTACCGGGACGGGCTTCTGCGCCCCGAGCCTTCCGGCAAATACAAAGAGAACCAGCGCCGCGGTGATGGCAATTGTCCAGCGATCGTTCATTCTGCTTTCCTTAGGGTACATATCAGCTCAGGGCAGGCGCGCCACTCTGAAACCGGTGTTGACTTCCCGGTTGCCCGGGGAAAGGGCTGCGCGGTTGGCGCAGCGTGCCTGGCCGAGGTCCTCGAGACAGCTTCCTCCCCGCACTACCCTGAACAACCTGTGCTCGGGGTTGAGGCTGCCCTGCGGATCGACCCAGGTATCGCTTTCGCTGCGGTAGTAGTCCGGATCGTACCAGTCGAGGCACCACTCCCAGACGTTGCCGGCCATATTCAGGGTACCGAACTTACCGGCCCCGGCCGGAAAAGAGTTCACCGGAGCGGTGAAAGTGTAGCCATCTTTGCCCAGCTTGACATTGGCGTACGGACCCGGATTGACCGAATCACTGACTGCGGAGCTGTCCAGCCCCGCTTGCGACCAGGGATACTCCCGGCCTTCGCCGCCGGTGGCGACGTACTCCCACTGGGCCTCGGTGGGCAGCGCATAATGTTCGCCCGTGCGCAGGCTGAGCCACTGGCAGTACGCCATCGCGTCTTCCCAGCTCATGCCGACCACGGGGAAGTTCGGCTTTTCGAGGGCCACGTTCGGCCAGACGCCGATATCGACCGTATCTTCCGGGGTGTGTCCCGGCTTCACCTCGGTCCAGAACTCGTAATACTGCAGGTTGGTCACTTCGTAGCGGCCGATGAAGAAGCTGGAGAGCGTAACTTCGTGCACGCCCCACTGGTCGCGCGTATCCACGCTGGCCGCCGCCGCGGCTGAATCCAGGCCCATGCTGAAACTGCCGCCCGGAATGAACATCATCTCCAGGTCGAGATATGCGCCCTGGCCCACTCCGGCCAGCCGCAGCGAATCGGCTCCGATCGTATCCGGGATCGTGCGGGCGCTGTCAGCCCAGCCGTGGGTAATAAGCCTCAGGTAACCCAGGTTGGCTTCGCCGGGCACCTCCGGGGTATAGGTCACCGTGGCGGCGAATTTCTTGTTTCTCTTGGTAAAAAAGAAGCTGTCCGGGAAGACAGCGAAGTATAGGGTGTCGGACACCGAAACCAGGAGAACCATATCCAGCGTGTCACCATATTCGATATCGATCTTCTGGCTGTCGGTACGGCCGATGAAGGTGGGATCGAAATTGACGGATTGGAGCGAGAATTTCAGCCCGGTCTCGCTGAATTCGCTCTTCTCGGGAGCGATCGGCAGGTTGGTGTCACAGGCGAACAGGGCGGCCAGCGATAAAAAAAACGCGGCCCGGATCAGCCGAACCGGACCAGTGTATCTGTTGTCGGCAAGAAGCTCGGACATAACCCCCTGTACCCGGCAGTCTGAAATGAGTTGATTTCAGCACGGGCCTCCCCGGCCCGAGTCGCGCGCAAGTTGCGCACGGCGTTCATCGAGCTTCGAAGCAGGTAAGATAATCCAACCGCAACCGGGCAGTCAAGCAAAGATTACCCCCGGGCGGACAGGCGGTTTCCGGGGTTTGGCTTACAGACTCCGGGAAGTACTGCCGATCGAGCAGCATTCCGCCCGGCTGGAATCTGGTGCGTCTCCGTCCGGCGGGCAGAACTGCTGAATTGTGGGGGGAAGCTGAATATACCCGTTTCAGTTATGATCCAGCAGGTATTCGAGAGTCATCAGGTTAGCCAGGCATTCCACGGTCTCCTCGGGAGAACGGCCGCAGGCGCGCTGGCAATCCTCGCAATCGACTTTGCTTTTAAGGCTGCTTCTGGTTATTTCCTGCTGCAGCAGATTGAAATACTCCTGTTCCACTCTCTTCTCCGAAACAGGGGATGCATTTTTGTAATTCCTGGATCCGGGCACTCAATTATCCGGAAAAGGGAATCGCTTCGTTCCTCGAGCGCAACCCACCTGACCGGCTATCCGCTGCTGACAGCCTGGCTGGCCCTGAAGGGTGAAACGGCTCTCAGCTGAAAAACGCCGGTAAGCGGTCGGACTCAAACAAGTAATTATATAACAAACTGCCCGGCAACACAATACCCTTTTTACATCTATTCGAGTTTCAGCCCGCCGGCCGTTCCGGACAAGAATTTATCGGCCGGTGCCAGTCCCCTCCAGTCCCGGACTCCGGCTGTGTCGGGGACCGTGAGCTTTACCTGAAACCGTCCAGCAGCTTCGCCACGTCCCGCACCCGGTGCGGCCTGGCGTTGAGAGGGCCGTCCTTAAGCGCGGCCACGCGGTCGGTCATCACGCTGCGCTTTCCCTGGTAGAGCACGCCGATCGGGAATCCCCGGTCGCCCCATTCGAGGGCGGTCCTGAACGCCAGCTCCCGGTTGGTGGGATCGTAGTCGTCCGGAAGCTTGTAGCTCTTTTCGCGGTACCACTTGAGGGTGTTTATTTTGTTGTAGGTCACACAGGGCTGCATGATTTCGAGGATGGCGAAGCCTTTGTGCCGGATCGCCGCCTGGATCATTCCGACCAGGTGTTCGATGTCGCCGGTGTGGGTGCGACCCACCCAGCTCGCATCGAGAGCCACCGCCACCGCCGCGGGATTGAACCGGCCGTGGTAGACTCCCTCAGGCGTGGTGCCGGTGACCATGCCGTAATCGCTGGTGGGCGAAGCCTGGCCCTTGGTGAGGCCGTAGACCTGGTTGTTGTGGGCCAGGTAAGCCACGTCGGGGTTGCGCCGAATCGCGTGCAGGAAATGGTTGCCGCCCTCGGCGAACCCGTCGCCGTCGCCGCCCACGGCGATCGTGGTCATCCCGGGATTGATCATCTGCACGGCGGTGGCATAGGTCAGGGTCCGGCCGTGCAGGCCGTTGAGGGTGTTACATTTCATGTACAGCGGGAGCTTGGCCGCCTGGCCGATCCCCGAAACCAGCACTACCTGGTGCGGCAGGATATCCATTCGCACCAGGGCCTGCTTGACCGCGTTGAGGATGGCGAAATTGCCGCAGCCCGGGCACCAGGTGGTATCGTTTCCCTTGTAGTCCATCAGGGTTGTCATATCCGAATCACTCCTTAACCGAGTTTTACGAGGATGTCATCGACGCTGAACGGCCGGCCGTCGTACTTGAGGATCGTACGGTCGGAGGCCAGTCCGGTCTCCATGCGGATCAGGCGGGCGAGCTGGCCGGTCGAGTTGTTTTCGGCCGCCACCATCCGGGAGTGGCCCGCCGCCTGTTCCCGGAAGCTTTCCGCCGGGAACGGCCAGAGGCGGTAGAGCTGTAAATGGGAGATTTTCCGGCCTTGGCTGCGCAACTCGAGCACCGCTTCGCGGATCGCCCCGTAACTCGAACCCCAGCCCACGATCACGGTATCGGCCCCCTTCTGGAGATCGGCTTCCAGGCCGGGATCGCTTTCGGCCAGGCGGAGCTTCTTCCAGCGCTTGTCGACCATGGCGGTGCGCATGGCCTCGTCCTCGGAGACATGCCCGCTTTCGTCATGCTCATCGCCGCTGGAAACCACCAGGGCCGTGCCCTGTCCCGGCCAGGCGCGGGGCGAGACGCCGTCCTCGGTGAGCCGGTAGCGCAGATAGCGGTCGCCTGAATCGAGCTCCTCGCGGCCGGCCAGCTTGCCGGTGTCCACGGTCACTTCAGCGACCGGCAGGCCATCCACGGTCCAGTAGCTGCTGCCCAGGTGATGGTCGCCGAGGATGATGACCGGGGTCTGGAGCCGGTCGGCCAGGTTGAACGCCTCCGCGGTGAGCCGGAAAGCGCTTTCCGGGTCGATGGGGGCCAGCACGACGCGCGGGAACTCGCTCTGGGAGGCGAAGATCGAGAACAGGAGGTCTCCCTGTTCGGTGCGGGTGGGCATGCCGGTGGCCGGCCCCGGCCGCTGCGCCTCGTACACCACCACCGGCGCCTCGATGCAGCCGGCCAGGCCGAGCGCCTCGACCATCAGGCAGAAACCTCCGCCCGAGGTGCCGACCATGCTGCGGGCGCCCATGAAAGCGGCGGCCACGGCCATGTTCAGCGCGCTGATTTCATCCTCCGCCTGCTCGACCACCACTCCGTACTCCTTCTGGTGGTCGATGATGAATTCCATGACGCCGGTGGCGGGAGTCATCGGATAGGCGCTGTAGAAGCGCAGGTCGGCGGCCAGCGCGCCCAGGCCCACCGCCTCGGTGCCGCTGAGCACCAGCCGGGCTGGGCCGCCGGGCGGAGTCAGTTCCAACTCCGGGCGGCGCCTGTTTCGGCCCAGCTCGTATCCCGCCGCGAAGACCCGGACGTTCTTTTCCACTACCTCCCGGCTCTTGCGGCCGAAAAAGGACTCCAGCACCCCCTCGACCACCTTCCCCTCCAGGCCCATCACTGCCCAGACCGCACCCAGCGCCACGGTATTGGCCATGGCCGCACTACCCTCGTGGTCGCGGCAGATCGAGGTCAGGGCCAGGGGCAGGAAGCTGTCGCCGGCGTATCCGGTCTTGATCTTGTCCGAATCGAAGACGATTACGCCGTGGGCGGACAGCCGCTCGCGGTGGAGTTTCAGCGTGTCCTCGTCCAGGGCGACGATGATATCCACCCGGTCAACGTGAGCATCGAGCCGACGGTCGGCGGTCCGCAGCAGATAAAACGTGTGGCCGCCGCGGATCCGGGATTCGAAGTCCTGGATGGCGAAGACGTGCAGGCCCAGCCGCGACAGCGACCGGGTTATCACCGCCCCCATGGACTGCAATCCCTGTCCCTGGGAGCCGCCGAGCAGAATAGACAGTTCTTTTGCCACTCTCAGCCCCTTTACCAATTAACGTTTTCGTTCGCTTGCCTTGCCCGTGGATTCGCCGACTGCCTGAAAAATGCCGGCGCTCTTTTGCGGCAAGAGATACAAAATATAGAGGCTGAGAATATAAATCAAGTCGCATAACAGAAGGCAGGATAGTCATATAAGCGCCGGGACCGGCTTCGGCAGCCGGTACCGGCCGAAAGCCCGGCGCGCGACGGTGAGCTTGTGTGGTCAGGCTTTCCGTCTTAAGTTTGGGTGAATTATTCCGGTCGATACTCTTGCCTTTAGAATTCCACCTGCGAGGAGATAAGCAAATGAAGTCCATAACCCGCCGCCAACTGCTGAAATCCGCTCCGGCCGTAATCGGCGCGCTAAGCGTTGCCGAACTGGCGGCCGCCCAGGCTGTCAGTCCCGCCGACAGCGGCAAAGGCCCCAAAGTGGGCCTGGTGACCTATATGCTGGCCGCCGAATGGGACGTGCCGACCATCATCGCCAACTGCACGGAAACGAAGTTCGCGGCGGTGGAGCTGCGAACCACGCATGCCCACGGTGTGGAGGTAAGCCTGAGCCAGGTGCAGCGAGCCGAGGTGCGCAAGAAGTTCGAGGACTCGCCGGTAAAGCTGGCCAGCCTGGGCAGCGCGTTCGAGTACGACAGCCCGGACCCGGCCGTGCTGAAGCAAAACATCGAGGGCACGAAGGAGTACGCCCGGCTCGCCGCCGACCTCGGCTGCGACGGGATCAAGGTGCGCCCCAACAACCTGCAAGAGAAGCAGGGGATCACGAAACAGCAGACGATCACCCAGATCGCCGACAGCCTTACTATAGTGGGCCGGGCCGCAGCCGGCGAGGGCGTGGAGGTCAGGGTGGAGGTCCACGGCGGCGGCACCAACCGCTTCCCGGTCTACAGCGCGATCATGGAACAATGCCAGAGTCCGAACGTATATGTCTGTTGGAACTGCAATGACAGCGACCTGGAAGACGGAGGTCTGGAACACAACTTCAAGCTCGTGGCCGATAAAATCCACTTCGTGCACATGCGCGACCTGTTCGTGGAAGAATACCCCTGGCGCAAGCTCTTCGAACTGCTGGCCGGGACGGGCTACGAGGGTTATTGCTGCGCGGAAATCCCCGCCTCATCCGATCCGCTGCGCGTGATGAAGTACTACCGGGCGCTCTTCCTGGCCTACCAGAACCGCCTCTGAGGCAGTCCGGGCCTCCGTCCTGCCAGGCTGCGGCGCGAATCTTGCATTAGCCTGCCTCAGGCAGACAATCAGTCTGGCAGACTGCAGACAGAGATAAACCGCGGAGGCGGCCATGAATAACCGGATCATTTTTACCTCGCTGATCTCACGGCGCCGGGGCAGGAGTGTCCAGCCCCGCCGCCTCGGATCAAGCTGCTCCGCATCGCCCAACCGGCCGGCCGGGTCCGGCAGCGCACCGGCAGCGGAATATCCGGAAAACAGAAAAAGCGGACGGTAGCCGCTGAAAATCGCCGAAGGAGTGCGTCCGAATCGCCGTACATCTGGTCGATACGCAAGATCGGCATTTCTGATTTTCGGGTGGAAAGTCAATGGTTCGAAAGGACAACAGATGTTCCCGAATAAGAAACACTTTGCGGCGATTCTGATTCTGGCGGCGACGGTATCGATTTCCTGCAGCGATAGCGGATCGGTATCTCCCCCCGGCAATGGCGGCGAGCTGGGACAGGAGCACTGGTGGGACAACTACCTGGACGCTGCGGGCAACCCGACGACCCTGCCGTCCGGGTTCAAGCTGGCCTCGCTTTCGACTCAGCAGAAGACCGCCACTAAATGGACAACCGGCGGCCAGGGGCTGGTCCTCAATTTCGTCATCGATCCCGACTGGCGCACCAATATCGGCTGGCTGTTCCGCGGTGCCGACCAGGGCAATTCAAGCCTGGAGAATCTGGCCGGGGCGGTCGAAATCTACAAGGACGGCGGCCGGCTCAAGAACCGGGAAAACTTCGACTGGGAAGGTGTGAGCGAAGACCCGCCCGGCAGCTTCCAGTTCAAGCGGATCAACCGTTTCACCCAGTTCGCGATCCGCACCCCGTTCGCCGGCGTGGCGGTCGACCTGATGCAGACCCTGCTGGCCGAACCCTATATCGCCTATCCCGTCGACACCACCAGGACCTGGCAGGGCGATCCGGTCCACGTGAGCCAGGGGCCGGGCAGCGAGTTCACGGAAATCTTCACCTACCGGCCGAGCCTTTTCGGCCGGGCTTCGCTCAATGAAAACGACCGCGCGCTGGGCTCCTGGGACGACGT
>JAZDIG010000208.1:0-25172 GCA_043805105.1 Candidatus Glassiibacteriota bacterium
GGGCGGGCCCGGGTCGGTGGCGGCCGGGGCGCTGTCCGTATTCTGGACCTACCTGGGGAATTTCCTCCTGCCGACCGGGCTGTCGGTCCGCTATCTGGTCAAAGTGCCGCTGAATTTTTTCAATCCGGCCACTCTGCTGTATGCGGCCGGCCTGCTGGCGATTCTGGCCGCGGTGGCTGTCGCCTGGCGGCGCGGCAGGCGGCTGCCGGCGTTCGCCGGGGCTTGGGCCGTGCTGGCTTTCGCGCCGTCGAGCGGGGTGGTGCCCCTGGAGATCCTGCGCGCCGACCGCTACACCCTCACCATGCTGCCGGCCTTCGCCATCGCCGTGGCCTACCTGCTGAGGGAATTCGCCGGTGGAGCCGGTGCAAGCCGGGAAAAGCGCCTCCGGACGGCAGTCTGCGCCGTGCCGCTGGTTTTTGCCGTGCTGTTCGTCAGCCGGCTGGCGGTCTGGCGCAATTCCGAAACCCTCTGGGCCGACGTCCTGAATAAAAGGCCCGATCACTACATCGCCCTGAACGGCATGGCTAAAGTCCGCCTGGACCAGGGGGACACCACTTCGGCGATTACCTACTACAACCGCGCCCTGGAAGCAAACCCGCATTCGGTGCTCTCGCTGCAGTCGCTGGGAATTCTGTACGACAAGGCCGGAGACCATCGGGAGGCGGAAGACTGCCTGCTGAAAGCAGTCTCCGAGCCGGCCGACCGCGCCCAGAGCCGGATGATGCTTGCCGAATTCTACCTCCGTCGGGCCCGGCTGACCGAAGCCCGGGCGGCGCTGGAAAAACTCGTCGCGGAAGACCCGGACGACCCTCACCTGAACTACCTGCTCAGCACCTGCTACCAGAGGCTCGGGCTTTTGGACCTGGCGGAGACCTGCCTGCGCCGGGCGCGGGCCTACGATCCAGGAAACCCGGTCTATCTCACCGGCCTCGGCCGGCTGCAGGTGCAGAAAGGCGACTTGGAATACGCGGTCGATCTGCTGGGCCTGTCGTTGGCCGCGGACCAGGATTACGTGCCCACCTACGTCGGCCTGGGGGAAATGTTTCTGGCGGCTGGCAAACTGGCCGACAGCCGGAACTCGTTCACCGCCGCCCTGACCCGCGAGCCGGACAACGTCGAGGCGCTGAGGGGGATGGCCGGAGTCTACGGGAGGGCCGGCCGGCTCGACAGCGCCGCAGTCCTCATTGACCGGCTGCTCGCGCTGGACCCCCGGGACTGCCGGGCGCAGGCCAACCTGGTGGCGCTGAAACTGTCGGCGGGTGAGCCGGCCGCAGCCGCCGGTCTGCTCGACAAGGCGATCGGCTGCGACAGCACGATCATCGAAAATTACCTCAACGGCTGCCGCATCTACCTCGCCCTCGACAGCCTCGCCCGGGCCGAAGAAATGGTCCGGACCGCCTACCGTTTCGCTCCCTCCAACCCGGCGGTGCAGGCCGCGGTCTCGGATTTCAGGGGACGCACAAGCAGGAAATAGTAGCATTTAGTCGTAGATTACAAAATCCCCCTTATTCCCCCTTTTTCAAAGGGGGAGGTCTTCTTGAATATTTTAAACGCTTATTAATCAGCGAGTGGCAAGTTTTTAATTGAAAAGAATTCCTCGGAGTTTGCTCCGGGGTAATCCGTCACCCTCCCGGCCAGTCGTAGGGGCGGACCCCCGTGTCCGCCCGTGGGAGGGGGTGTGCATAACCCGGATCTGCCTCGGTCAAACGGTAGGGGCGGGTTTGAAACCCGCCCGTACATGTTTTTCTTATGATACCTCACGGCTACGGGAGGTAGTCCCCAGGCGAAAGAGAGCGTAGGGGCGGACCCCCGTGTCCGCCCGTGGGAAGGGGTGTGCATAACCCGGATCTGCCTCGGTCAAACGGTAGGGGCGGGTTTGAAACCCGCCCGTACATGTTTTTCTTATGATACCTCACGGCTACGGGAGGTAGTCCCCAGGCGAAAGAGAGCGTAGGGGCGGACCCATGTGTCCGCCCACCGCTGGTGGATCCGGGCGCACACGCGGGTGCGCCCCTACATGAGGTACTTTTTGAGCAATGCTCGAATTACGAACACAAAATTGCGGCTCTGCAAGTATTATACGGCAACTCGCCCGCTGGAATCATAGAAACGTCACTGTAATTGTGAGATAAAACACAAAGCCCCACACTAATAATTATAGTGTGTGAAATGACACAGATTGGGGGATGATTTGTGTGAGATGCCCCAGAGTGCGGAATTCAGACCGCATTCCGGCTGCAACCTGACGTCAAATGTATAATTCATAACTTATTGAAATATATTTAATTAAGTAGTGATTGTAAATATTAATCATTCTATTTCTGCATTCGGGTATGGATATTGCCAATTCAGGAATAACGGGGTGGGACTTTATCTTTTTCCTGATTTGAGAAAAACGACTGGCTGGTTCCTGCACAAAAGGAGGGTTTTATGAGGGATTCGAAGGGTTTTACGCTGATCGAAATTATCGTGGCGGTGGCCCTGGTGGCCATTCTTTCCGCCGCGGTGGCCCCGAGCGTGCTGAACAACATCTCGCAGGGACGTATCGCGCGGGCCCAGAGCGACGTTCAGGCGATTGCCTCGGCGATAATGCGGTTCAAAGCCGATACCGGAGTTTTCCCCCGGCTCCCCAGCCCAAAATCTCCTGATACGGGAATTAACAAGATTCGTTTTCTGGCGAGTGATTCCGGTAGTGCTTTACCGGCGGCACTGACTGCGGCAAAGTGGCCTTCAACTGGTGGATACACGTCAGCGACGGGCGCGGCTGCATCGTTCGAGGGTATGAACAATCACTTGGTTTTAGGAATTAATACTAATGGAACAACCGCAACCGATAGTTATCCACGCGTGCCTTCAACTAAAAGAGATGATCCGAACGCAGTCGGTTTCCGTGGCGGCTTGCTCAGCTCAGTGACAGACGATCCCTGGGGAAAAGCCTATCTTTGTAACGTATACGCATTGGATTATCCAGGGGAGGCATGTTGGGTAATATCGGCCGGTCCTAATGGAGTGGTGGAAACCGCTGTAGCTACGACCGGCACCGGCGCCGCCACTACGCTTGTTAATGACGACGTCGGCTTCCGCGTGCAGTAAAATTCCTTCAATAGATAAAAAAGGCCGCCGGAGCGGAACTCCGGCGGCCTTTTTTGTTTGGGGCTGTCCCCCTTTGGAAAAGGGGGATTACAGGGGGATTTTCTTAATTCTCAATTACGGTGACGTTTTAATGATTCCAGCGGACGAGTTGCCGTCTAATACTTGCAGAGCTTCAATTTTATGTTTGTAATTCGGACACTGCCAAAAAAAGTACCTCATGTAGGGGCGCACCCGCGTGTGCGCCCGGATCCACCGGTGGGGGGCGGACACATGGGTCCGCCCCCTACGATAAGGATAGCCCCCCGCATATGGCTCCGCATCTTCACAGGGAAATTCAATTGAGTGCAACGTAACCGTATCTAAAAAACCTGTACTTAGTTTTAAAACCAGTATCAATTCCTGTCTCCCGCCAGCTCCCGGTATATTCCGTCCAGAATTTCAATCTGTCCCTGCCAGCTTCCTTTCACCCTGACGGTTTCCGGACCCTGGGCGGCCGAGCGGGCCAACAGCTCGTCATCGGTCAGGGCGCGCTTCAGGCAGGCCTCCAGCTCCCCGCTGTTCCCCGGTTCGAACAGCAGCCCGTTTTCACCGTGAGTCACCCATTCCCGGTTGGGAGGGATGTCAGCCACTACCGGGACGCAGCCCGAGGCGAGAGCTTCCAGAAGGGAAACGCTCGAACCCTCCACCGGACTGGTGGAAACGTAAACGCGGCTATGGGCCAGGAGTTGTGCCACTTCGCCGCCGGAGATCCGGCCGGTGAACCTGACTGTCCCGGCCGGGCCGCTTTCCCGCGCCAGATTTTCCAGTTCCGGCCGCTGGCTGCCCTCGCCGGCTATCACCACCTCCAGTCCCCCGATTTCCTTTTTCAGCGCCGCCACGGCCCGGACCAGGTCCCCGACCCGGTAGAGCGGCAGCAGGTTCCGCGTGCTGGCCACTGTCAGTCCCCGCTGTGTGTCCCCGGGGCCGAAAGCCCGCAAGTCCACTCCCATCGGCCGGGTGGTCACCTTGCGCTGCGGGATTCCACGGGCCAGCAGGGAATTGGTGATCTGGCCTGATACGCTCATGATCCGGTCCGCCCGGCCGGCCGCGATATTGAACGCCCTGCGGGCCGGCCCGTTCGAGGTTTCGGCGATCCGCCAGTCGGAGCCGTGGACGGTGAGAACGAACGGCAGGCCGGTCAGACGGGCCGCGGCCAGCGCGATAAGCCCGGCCGGCATCGCCCAGTGGCCGTGCACCAGCCGGCAGCGCTGAGCTCGGGCGATACGGACCGCCTGGAACAGGCCGTTCGTCAGCAGGACGGTTAGGCGCAGCAAAGGGGGAGAATCGTACTCGATCAACAGTTTCTGGCTGGAAGGAAAGTAGAAGCGGCGGACTGTGTGGGTCGGGTACTCCTCGAAAGACCGGCTCCCCCGGTAAATCCGCGGGACGAGCACATGGCTCCGCCAGCCTCGTCCGGCCATGTCAATCACGGTTTTGCGAACGAAGACCCCGTGGTAGGAATCATCGAAATCAGGGTAGGCATTGGTGACTACGAGTACCGGAATGCTCATTCGGACGGCAAGTCCCTGCGTTTCTCGCTGCGCAGAAGGAGTATTACTTTCTGGGTGCGGAACAGCTCTTTTTTCAGCAGAGTGATCTGGGTGCTGATGAAAGCGAAGCTCGCCATCTGGATACCGGCCAAGAGCAGCAGCACGCTCAGCCAGACAATCGGCCTGGTCGGGTTGAGCGAGTGGTTCAGGTAGAGGTTGAAGAGGTAGCCGCCGAGTACCAGGGAGGCCACGGTCAGGACCAGGCCGACCACGCCGAACAGCAGCAAGGGTCTTTCGTAGAAAGAGAACATCAGGTGGCTGAAAGCCGTCATCCGCAGCTTGAGCTTGCTGCGGCCGCGCTTGCGGCTGGCCAGCACCGCCGGGACTTCGACCAGCCTCAGCCCGGCGGCTTCGGCCCGGGCGACGATCTCCAGGTGAATCTCCTTGCCATCGCTGTAAAGCTCGATCCGGTCGAACACATCGCGCCGGTAAGCGCGGAAGATGCCGGTGAGAGTATAGTAACGGCGGCCCATCGCCTGGCGCAGCAGGACGTTGGCCGCCCGGCTGACCAACAGCCGGAAAAGCTCCACTCCCTCGGTGCGGCCGCCCGGCATGTAAGGGCTGGCGATCACCACGTCCGGGGTGTCCGGTTCTTCCATCCGCCTCATCAGGGCGACGATCTGGGAGGGGTCGTAGCTCAGATCGGCGTCGATCGACACCACGTAGCGGCCGAGCGCCCTGGCGAAACCCTCCCGCAGGGCGCGGCCCCGTCCGTAATTGACCGGGAGGCCGGCGACCCGCACCTCCGGATGTTCGGCGGATGCCGCTTCGAGCTCGCTCAGGGTGTTGTCGGTCGAGCCGTCGTCCACGCAGATCACTTCGAAAGCGACGCCCATCTCGCGCACCGCTTCGCAGACCCGGGCCAGGCAGCTCCTGGCGTTTTCTCCCTCATTGAACATCGGAATGACAATACTCAAGCGGGGCGGGGAAGCCGGGTCTTGACTGTTGATTTGCATTTGGGCCTCAGCAGGGGGAGGCTCCGGGCCTGTGACAGGTAAAATTCAGGAAAACCAGGATGTGGGCGGTATCGGCCCGGATTTGAGTCCAGTATAAGCGCAAGCCCTTTGAAAGTCAAGCCTTTGGCGGAAATGCCGGGCCGATTTAGGCTTGATAATTAACTTCAGGTGTGGTATTATAATCTGGATTAAAATTTGCATATTTAGGTTAATATCGCTGAGCTTAGGAAAAGCGGTAAAAACGTTTGAACCGCTTCGCGGATACGGCAGTCAGGCGGGTGTCCGTAAGCACCGGCTTAAAAACAGGAGCCGGTCGAGACGGGCTATTCAGATTAAAATGAGGGTGAGCGCATGTCCATGCAGACGACCCAACCTCTGGGCGAAATTCTTTTCTCGCTGGGACTGATCACCCAGGATCAGCTTCAGGTGGCGGTCAAGGAACAGAGCCGCACCGGCAAAAGACTCGGTGAAGTGTTCGTCACTCTGGGTTTTTGCAGCGAGGAGGACATCTCCCGCGTGGTGGCCCGCCAGGCCGGGATCAAGATGGTGGATCTGCAGAAGGTGAAGAATGATCCCGAAGCCGTGAGGTTAATCGATCAGGAATTCGCCAAAGAAAACAAGCTGGTTCCGGTCAAGCTGGCGAACGACACCCTGACCGTGGCCATGGATAATACTATGGACGTGATGCTGATCGACAACCTGCAGGCCCGTACCGGGAAGTTCATCGAGGTGATGCAGGCCACCGAAAGCGACATCCTGCAGGCTATCGAGCGGCTCTACGGGGGGGGGACAAACGAGGACGACCAGATTGAAAAGCTTTCGGAGCAGGCCGAGCGAAGCGGGGCCACGGGAGAGCAGGTAGCCAGCGAGGAAGAGTCGCCGATAGTCAAGCTGGTCGACCAGATTCTGCTCAAGGGTATTAAGAACGGCTGTACGGACATTCACCTCGAACCGGATACGAACACGATCCGCACCCGTTACCGGATCGATGGGATCCTGCAGCAGGGGCCGGCCCTTCCCAAAACTCTGCAGTCGGGGCTGGTGGCCCGGATCAAGGTGATGAGCAACATGAACATCGCGGAAAACCGCCTGCCCCAGGACGGCCGCTTCCGCTTTTTCATGGGCAAGCGCCAGATCGACCTGCGCGTTTCGACCTTTCCCACGGTCAGCGGCGAAAACATCGTCATGCGCCTGCTGGACAAGACCAAGGTGATCCTCGGCCTCGAAAAGCTGGGCCTCACTCCCAAGAACCTCGAAATTTTCAAGCGGGCGATATCCCGGCCCAACGGGATCATCCTGGTTACAGGTCCCACCGGCAGCGGAAAAACCACTACCCTTTATGCCGCTCTCAGCTATCTCAACAGTTCGGAGCGCAAGATAATCACTCTGGAAGACCCGGTGGAATACGAAATCCCGATGATCCGGCAGGGCCAGATCAATGTCAAGGCCGGGTTCTCCTATGCCGCCGGGATGCGGGCGATCCTGCGCCAGGACCCTGACATTATCCTGGTCGGGGAAATCAGGGACATGGAGACCGCGGAGATCGCCACTCAGGCGGCCCTCACCGGCCACCTGGTGTTCAGCACCCTGCACACCAACGATTCGGCCGGCTCTTTCCCGCGGCTGATCGACATGGGGATCGAATCGTTTCTGGTTTCCAGTTCGGTGATCTGTGTTATCGCCCAGCGGCTGATCCGCAAGATCTGTCCCGACTGCAAGGCCGAATACGCGCCCACCGATGAAGACCTCGAAAAGCTGAACCTCGGGGAAAATGGACGCAAGTACAAGTTCTATCACGGGACCGGCTGTGACAACTGCAGCGGCACCGGCTATCAGGGGCGCTGCGCGATCTACGAATTATTGCCGGTGAGCCCGCGGATCGAAAAGCTGGTCCTCGAGCGCTCGGATGGGCCCGAAATCAAGAAAACGGCCATCGAGGAAGGGATGATGACTCTTTTCCACGATGCGCTGATAAAGGCGGTCAACGGACAGACGAGTATCGAGGAAGTGCTGCGCGTTACGTATACCGGAAACTGATCCGGCCTGCGACTGGAGAAAGAGCGGAGCGAATGCCGACCTACGAGTACAAGGCGACCAACGAAGAAGGTAAATCAGTAAAGGGTGTATTGACCGCCGAAACCGAAGGAGATCTGGAAACCGCCCTGGACAAACAAAACCTCTACCTTATCTCGGCCAAAGAGACCGCCGCCAGGTCGGGCGGCGGCGCTTCCGCAGGCGGCCGGGGGAAAATAGTCCGTTCCAGGGTCAAGCGGGCGGAGCTGATTTCGTTCACGGTGCATCTGGCCACGGTGATCGGCGCCGGCGTGCCGATCCTGCAGGGCCTGGACGATATGATCGATGAGACGGAGGGCCCGTACTTCAAAGAGGTGGTCCGCGGGATCCGGAACGGGATCGAAGAGGGAAACAGTATCTCAGATGCCTTCGCCCAATATCCGGGAATTTTCAGCGAACTGTACGTCTCGATCCTGCGCAGCGGCGAATCCACCGGCCGGCTGGACGATGTGCTGAAAGAGATCGTCGGCTTTCTCGAATGGCAGGACGAGCTGGTGGGGACGATCAAACAGGCCACCACTTATCCGATAATCGTACTCTGCGCGGTGTCCGGTCTTTTAACTATCATGTTCACTTTCGTCCTGCCGCGCTTTCTGACCATTTTCGACGGATTCAACATCCCGCTGCCGCTGCCGACGCGGATAGTGATCGCGATCAGCAACTTTTTCCAGAATTTCTGGTGGCTGTTGATTGCCGGAGTGGTCGGCTCGTTGGTGGGCCTGCGCACCGCAAACCGGACTCCGCAGGGCAGGATGGTGCTCGACCGGATCAAGCTGAAACTGCCGATTTTCGGGGAGCTGATTCGCAAGATCGCCCTCAGCCGCTTCTCCCACTATCTCGCCACCCTTTTCGGTGCAGGCGTCAATATCCTCAACGCCCTGGAAGTAGTGGAGCGGGTGGTGGGCAATGCCGTGCTGGCCGACGTCGTGCGCCGGGCGAGGCTGCAGGTGGGCACGGGACAGAACATAGCCGGGGCGCTGCGCGAAAGCGGCGAGTTCCCCTCGATGGTGGTGCGGATGGTCACGATCGGAGAGACCACCGGCAACCTGGAGGAAACGCTGCAGAAGGTGAGTGAATATTACGACCGCGAGGTCCCCCAGACCGTAAAACGGATTTTTACCGCGCTCGAAAGCTTGATAATTATCGGCCTGGGCGTGGTCATCCTGTTCGTCGTGTTGAGTATTATCCTGCCGATGCTGTCGCTGCAGCAGGTGGGCCATGTTTGAGACGAGGTGCTGCCATGACGGGCAAAAAGATCTGCACTAAGAAAATTTCAGGTTTCAGCCTGATCGAAGTGATAGTGGCGATCGCCATAATCGCCATCCTGGCCGGGGCGGCGGTACCGGTGCTCTTTCATCAGCTCGACGAGAAAAGGGTCGAGCGCGTCCAGGGGGACCTGCAGGCGATCTACGAGGCGTCGATAGGCGTGGCCACGGAGAATTATTTCGGCTTCGTCGGCGATGTCGGCCGCCTGCCCGATTCGGTGCCCCAGCTCATTGTCGGCACCGGACAGGGCAGCCTGTGGGGCGGGCCGTACCTGTCGCTGGCCGGCGGAGTAATCGCTAAGGACGTTTACGGACAGAATTACGTGATCGACTCCCTGCCGATCCGCGTGCGCAGCTTCGGCCCGGACCGCGCCAACAACAGCGGCACGGGCGATGACATGTACTACCCGGAAAACGCTCTCACTTCCTATAAAGGCCAGCTCGAAGTCCAGGTCTATATCAACGGACGGCTGATTTCGGATGCAACTTCGGACCAGGTCAGCGCTGCCTTGGCTTACTCCAACAACGGTTCGCCGGCCTCCGTGAACCTGACATTCGACTCCGGCAACCAGAAGTTTGTTCTTCCCAGCGCAGTGCATCAGGGCAAGCACGTATTGACCGTGGTCTCGGCCAAGGCGACCCTGGACCCGGCCACCACGCACAAGGAGGTGGTCACCATCCTACCGGGCGCCACCGCCAAAACGCAAGTTGCCTTCGAGGATGCGGACTACATGACCCGTACCGACTCCGACCTCAACGGTAACGGCATTCCGGACAGGCTCGAAGACATGGACGGCGACGGCGTACCCAACAACATGGACCCCGATATCGACGGAGATGGCACTCCCAACGCCATCGACCCAGACTCGCTCGACCCGACGATCAGCGGCGGCGGCGGCGGGGCCGCGCCGATGGTCAATAACGTCACTCCCAGTTACGGCACCCAGGGCGATTCCGGCCTGCTGATTACAATCGACGGCTCCTACTTCCAGAGCGGCGCCACGGTGGCTTTCAGCGGCACCGGGGTAACCGTGCTCACCGTTCCGGCCACGTTCGTCGGCGCCACCCAGCTTACGGTCAGTATCAATGTCGGCGCTGCGGCGGCCACCGGGTTCCGCAACGTGACTGTGACCAATCCCGACATGCTGGCCGGGACTGGCAACAATAAATTCGAAGTGCTCGCCTCGGGCGGCTCTCCTTCACCCTCGATCAGCTCGGTGGTCCCCGCCCAGGGAAACCAGGGGGCGACCGGACTGGTAATAACGCTTCAGGGCCAGAACTTCATAAGCGGCGCAGTCGTTACATTCAGCAATGCCAACATAACTGTGACCAACACCCAGTTCGTCAATTCGAACCAGGTCGACGTGACGGTCAACATCGCCGCCGGCGCCTCCACCGGCGCGGGCACGGTTCGGCTGACCAACCCGGACGCCAAGTTCGCCGAAAGCACGTTCACCGTCAGCGCACTCAAGCCCAACATCGCCCAGATCAACCCGACCAGCGGCGCCACCGGGACGAACAATCTCAACATCACGGTGACCGGCAGTGACTTTTTGTCCGGTGTGCAGGCTTCTTCCAGCGGCTCGCCGCTGAACGTCACCTTGACGACTTATAACAGCTCGACCCAGGTCACGGTCAGAGTCAACCTGGCCTTCACCCTTACCGGCCAGCAGCGCTACCTGATCCTGACCAATCCCGGCGGCCTGGCGGATTCGGCTTCTTTCACTATCAACGGTTTCTTCTAACAGACCATGCGCCTGAAAATGATCATAGCGGTAGTTATCGGCGGCGGCAGCATCCTGATCGGCGTCTGGAACTGGCTCAACTATTACAAGGACCAGGCGATTGTATCCGGGGCGGTGACCCAGTCGCTGAGGCCGCCGCCCAACCCGGAAGTGGCTGCGCTGGAGCAGTCGGCCGGCGGAGCGGCCCCGGCCCCGGCCCTTGTCCAACTCCCGGCGGGTCAGGCTGCAGGGCAAGCGGATTCCGGCGAAGTGGTTCGACTGCCGGACACCGTGGGCCGCAATCCGTTTTTCTCCTGGCAGGAAATCCGGGCCATCGAAACGGGCGAGTTCAATGTGCAGGAGGCGGCCGCGGCTATTCCGGGGCCTTCCGCCGCGTTGCCTGAATACCGGCTGAACGGCCTGGTGCTGGACAACGTGAGCGGCGAGTACCGCGCCATAATCGACGGGAAAGCTTACGGCGCCGGGGACTCGATCGGGCTGGAAAAGGTGGTGCGGATCACTCCTTCCACGGTGGAACTCCAGTACGGGGACAGGCAAAGAACATTGAGTCTGCGGCAAGCCGAGAAGAAAGCGGACATCTCGATCACTGTAAAAAAGAAACCCTGAACGGACAGCCTCCCGGTTCTACATCCATCGAACCTGAAAACTTGCGGGAGCAGCAGGATGGCGGATAAAAAAGTAGCCGCGCGCAAAGGAGCCGGAAGCAGGATTTCCCCGGCCTATTTCCTCAGCCGGATGGGATTATTCCATCGCACGGGGAAAAACGTAATCGGCATCCAGCTCGCCGGCGATACTCTCCGGATCATCGAAATCGATAGAAGCACAAATCCGGCGCGGATTGTCAATTTCAGCGCCATCGATCCCCTGATGGAAAACGTGGCGGAAGCCGCCGACCAGATAATCGGCCTGATGCACGAAAAGGGCATGACCGGCCGGGTCGTCCACGCTACCGTCTACGAACAGGGAACCGATTTGCGCCAGGTGTCGCTGCCGATCCTGGCAAAAAACGAGATGGAGGCGGTGGTCAGACGCGAGCTGAAAAAGATCGTTCCGGAGGCTTCGCCAAAAGACATCGCTTTCGCTTTCTGGCACGATAAAAGCGCCAAGAAAGGCCGTAAGGCGGACGTGCTGATCGGCGTGATACCGCAGGAGAGTTCGAAGAGGATCATCTCCCTGATGGAGCAATGCAATCTGGACACCGAGCTGATTACATCGGTGCCGATGTCCCTGATCGCCGCACAGAAGGCGATGGGGGAAAAGTTCACCAGCGCTGTCACCGCCTCGGTGCACCTGGAGCGGGACCGCAGCTACCTGGTGATCGCCAACCAGGCCAACTGGGTATTTTCCCGCGAATTCCAGTCGGTGCTGGTCAAGGAGGAACACAAGTCGGATGAGACTCAGCCGCTGGAAGCCAGGCGGCGTTTCGTCAGCGCCCGCTACTTGGCCGACCAGGAACGGCTGCTGATCGAAGTGAACCGCAGCCTGCTGTATTTCAAGCAGCGGTTCCGCGGCGAGGGAGTCAGCAAGGCGGTGTTGAGCGGCGAGGCGTTCAACCTGGAGGAAGTAGCCAAAGCTTTCCAGGCTAACCTGGGGATCGAGGGAGCGATCTTTTCACCGGTGGCGGCCTTCGATGCCAGCCTTCTCGGAGACCGGGCGGACAAGCTGGCCCGAATCTACCCCTCGCTCGCCCTGCCCTTGGGCGCCGCCCTGCAGACGGTCAGGGAAGCCAAGCTCAACTTCGTTCCCTTCTCCTATATCAATCGCTACAAGGAGCGGGCCCACCGCTTGATCCTGACCGCAGCCAGCGTCGTTTTCATCATCGCCCTGGCTACCGGCTACCTGCTGATTCGCAACTCGCGCAAGGAACTCGAGGCGATGCTCGCCGAAAACCAGGAAGAAAAAGAGATCGCCGAGCTGACCAAGACTCTGAACAACATCGCCGAAGTCACCACGCAGAGAAAGCTGGCCGAAACTCGCGGGAATTTTCTCGACAGTTACGGCGGGAAGAAAAGCTCGATCGATAAACTGCTGGTCGGGCTCAGCTACTATATCCCGGACAACGTGGTCCTCTACATGGTCGACGTGGACCGCTCGAACCAGTCCGCCGCGCAGATTGCCGGGCAGGTCCGCGGCCTGAGTGTGGCTGAATCCGACGAAACGTTCAGGAAATTCTACATCGACCTCAAGCAGTCCGGGCTGTTCGAGACAGTGGAGGAGCCCGCGATGTCGTCGCGCAGCGAGGAAGGCGGTTACGTGCTGGCGTTCAAGATAGACGGTAAGCTGAAAGGCTGAGGTCTGTAAGATGACTGTACCGTCCGGCGTCAAAAAAGTGATTTTCCCCCTGGCGATCCTGTTCTTATTCGGAGCCTCCTGGTACGGCCTCTACCAGCCGGAACTCGAAAAGATCGCCAGGTACAAGGAGCGGCCGGCGGCAAACCGCGCCCAGATCGAAAAGATGGTTCGCCAGATCAGCGATTTCCAGCCGGCCACCGAGGTAGAAAAGGGCCAGTGGCGGACACTCGAAGATGAGATCAATCGCCGGCTCCCACAGGGAAAGCAGATCGCGGGGCTTTACGCCCTTCTCTCCTCGCTGGCGGAAAACTGCAGCCTGCAAAACTTCCAGCGCCAGGACGTGGAGGGCCGGGATTCGACTTTCACGGACGGGGGAATCGAGCGCAAAGGCTTCGAGGTCCAGCTGACATTCGACTGCGCTTATGGGAATCTGGCACGCTTTGTCGATGGGCTGAAGAATGCGGAGCGGCTTGTAGAAATCATGCAGATTGACCTGACCAGGAACGTACCCTATGTGGGCGTGAAGATGCGGATCAGGAGTTACTACATCCAGTAGCCGGCTGACTCTGGAAATAATTGCCGGCGGCAGGGGGAAAAAACTGCCGGAAAGAGCCTCATTCCAGCCTGTACCAGGCTTTAGCCGGATGGTTCATTTCTTGCCCTGATCGTGGCTGGAGTCGAATCCCCCTATCTTTGACAGACAATACCAGCCTGGAGAGAGAATATGAAAGACCATCCGCATACGGCCCTGATAGTCCGAACGGCGCTGATCGCGATAGTGCTGCCGGGCCTGCTCGTCGTTTCCACCTGCGCGCGCAGACAGACCGTGCGCCACGGCGCTGAGGGCCGGCAGGAGGAGACAGCCACACGTATCAGCCTGCGGGAAGCACCCGAGAGCGGGAAAATGGACGAGCTGGCCGCACCGCAGCTCGAAGCCGAAAAGCAGGCGGGCTACACCTTCAAGGAAGCCGACTATTTTGATATCAACCTCGTCGGCGCAGACATGGCCGCCACCCTCCAGGCCCTCTGTGACAACTTCAACTATAACCTCGTGATCGACCCCTCGGTACGCGACTCGATCACCATCAACCTGAAAAACGTCACTTTCGCCAAGTTCCTCGACGTCGCCCTGAGCCGCCGCAACTACGATTACCGCCTCGAGGATAACTTCCTTTACGTCGATCGGCGAGGTCTGGAAACCAAAATTTTCAACCTGAATTACCTCAATGCCGCCCGGCAGCTGCAGGGGATCATGACCATCACCGGTCAAGCCGGCGGCGCGTCGGGCGGTCTGCTTCCGCAGAGCAACACCACGCTCAACACGCAGTCGATAGTCAATCTCTGGAGCGACATCACCAACACGCTGCAGGAGATAGTCCTGGGGCAGGGACAGAAGAGCGCGGCAGTAGTTACCGCGGAAGGCAGTTTTGCCGGCAACGACCCCGAGACAGGGTACAGGCTTGTGGTCGAACCCAATTCCGGCGTGATCCAGATTACCGCCGGCCTGGCCACCATGCAGGCGGCGGAGGAATTCATCACCGCGATGGAGGCCAGTCTTCAGCGCCAGGTTCTGATCGAGGCGCGGTTCGTGGAAATCAATCTGAGCAACCGGTTCGACGCCGGCCTCGACTGGGCCATCATCCCCGACCTGACCAGTATCTCAAACCTCACCGGCGCACTGGCCGGCGGGGCGGCAATCACTCAGGCCATGAGTCCGGCGGTGCGCGAGTTCCAGCTGGGAGTCTCCAACCAGAACATCAACGCCATCCTGACCGCCATCTCCAAGCACGGCAGGGTTAACGTGCTGCAAAGCCCCCAGGTCAGCACCCTGAACAACCAGCCGGCGGTGATCCGGGTGGCGCGCAACGAGACTTTCTTCCAGCGGCAGGAAACCCCGGGCCAGCAGGCCACCGCTACCAGTCCCGCCACGCTGCCGGTGGTCAACTACTTGCCGGTCCAGCAGCCCACCGGCGTGGTGCTCAATCTCACCCCGCAGATCGGCGAGGACGGCCTGATAATCATGTCGATCCGGCCCTCGATCACTACCATCGCCGCCGTGGCGACCAGCCCGGACGGCCTGAGCACGAGTCCGATTACCGATATCCGCGAGCTGGACACGGTCGCCAAGGTCCGCCACGGCCAGACCATTATCCTGGCCGGTCTGATCCAGGAGCGCGACCTGGAGGATGTCAAAGAGACGCCGATACTGTCCAGGCTGCCGATACTCGGCGGCCTCTTTAGGCAGGTGCAGAAGGACAAGGTCAAGGTGGAGCTGGTGATCCTGCTCACCCCGTACATCAATTACAGCCGCAGCTCGGATGATGTGTCGGCCACGCATCTCCAACGTTACAAGGAAGTTGCAAAAAGATACGAGGTTAGAGAGGGAGAGTTCAGACAATGAGCTTCCCTCCGCCGTGTGGGCGGTGGCCTGAAACGCGGGAAATCCATAGATAATGTACCTCGAATTTTTCGGACTCAAGGAGAAACCGTTTTCGCTGACGCCTGACCCGCGCTTCCTGTTCCTCAGTGAAAGCCACCGGCAGGCTCTCGACCATCTTCTCTACGGGATCCAGGAGCACGAAGGTTTCATTCTGATCGTTGGCGATATCGGCACGGGCAAGACCACTATCTGCCGCGAGCTGCTCGAAAAGCTCGCGACCAACGTGGCCAGCGCTCTGATCCTCAATCCGCTGCTCAGCGAGCAGGAGCTCCTGGAGGCGATCGTCCAGGATTTCGCGATCGGCAGGCCCGGCCCGGCGGGTTCGGTTGCCGAAGATACGGCAGGTGAAAGACAGCGGGTGTTCGACAGCCTGGATGAGGAAACCCAGAGCGCTCTCGAACTGAACCCGCTGATGCCGGGCGAACGGGTCCTGCAGAACATCCTGGAAAAAGTTGACAAGAAGACCGGGACACCATCCAAAAAGGAGCTTATCGACAGGCTGAACGCCTTCCTGCTCGATCTGGTCGAGCGGGGCGGCAGCGCGGTGCTGATCATAGACGAGGCGCAGAATCTGTCGGCCCCGGTGCTCGAACAGATCCGGATCCTGTCGAACCTCGAAACCACCAGGCAGAAGCTGTTGCAGATCATCCTGGTGGGCCAGCTCGAACTGAAGCGCAAGCTGGAAAAGCCAGATCTGCGCCAGCTCAACCAGCGGATTTCGGTCCGCTACCAGATCAGGCCGCTCACCCTGGAGGAGACCAAACGCTACGTGGAGCACCGGCTGTTCGTGGCCGGCTCCAACAGTTCGGTCACTTTCAGCGACGCCGCTTTCGAGCGGATATACGAATTCAGCCGCGGGGTGCCGAGGCTGGTCAACCTGATCTGCGAGCGCTGCCTGCTGGCCACCTTCGTGGACCAGGTGCGCAGAGTGGAGCAGGACACGGTCCTGCGCTGCCGGGATTCCCTGGAAGGCAACATCGAGACGGAAGAGGGCCTCGCCGGACAGCCGGCAACCGTGGCGGCTCCGGCCGGGGAGCCGGAAACCGCAAAGACCGGCCGGGCGCAGAGCGCTGAGGAAAGGCCGGAGGATGCGGTTCCGCAGCCCTGGGAGCGGGGAAAGGACAGTCTCTGGCGGCGGCTCTCGGCTACCGCCAGGAAAGTCCTGGTGGTCCTGCTTCTGGCCCTGTTGGGAGCGGCGGCCGCCTGGTACGCGGTCGGCCGCCTGGGGGATACCGGTAAAGCGAGCAAGGCCAGGCCGGTTTCCAGCGCCCAGGCGAAAAAGGGCGCTGCGGAAGAAATGCTGCCGGCGGTACGGCTGGCTTACTCCATCCAGTTGGGCGCCTATCAGAACTTCGAGGATGGTCTCGAACAGATGCGTATTTTCACCGAGCAGGGGCTGGAGCATCCCTTGTACATCGTGCCGCTGCACATCGTGCAAATGGGCGGCAGATGGTACAGGCTGTTCTATGGGAGCTTTCCTTCGACAGGCTCGGCACGCTCGGAGCTGACCCAGCTGGTGGAGAAGGGAACTGTCGGACAAGGCAGCGCCCGCATAGTCGAAACCTCGCTGGCGTTCAACCTGGGTGATTTCTCCGACCGGGGATCGGCGGAGAGTAAAAAGAATGAATACCTGTCGCGCTGGCGGATTCCCGCCTATGTCCTGCCCCTGGAGATGCAGGAAGGAAAAACCGTGTATCGGCTTTACGCCGGCGCGTTCGAACAGAGAGAACAGGCGGGATTCCTGGCCGACAGAATCGAGCAAGCCGGGATCAGCGGCGAGCTGACTGAGCGGCTGGGCTACTGGCCGGCCGAGTGAAGAGATATCCGAATTCCGGAGAAGACGATGAGTATCATTGCTGATGCCTTGAAGAAGGCGCAGCGCAAAGGAAAGGCCCCGCTGGAGGCTCCTCCGCCGTTCGACCTGGGTAAAGAAGGCCGGCCGGCGGCCGCGGAGAAATCCGGGGCGGCCGCCCAGGCAGTTGCCGCTCCACCCAAGGCCAAACCGGCTCCTGTTGCCCAGGGTCCGGCGCCCAAGGCGGTGCCGGTCACCAAGGGCGCTAAAAAGGCCGCTGCCGGCGCTAGGCGCTGGGATGTCCGACGCCTTCCTCTCGTAGTCGTCACCGTCCTCGTCGTTTTCGCAGCCGTCATCGCCTTTATTTACAAAGTGTATCTGCCTGACCTGCACCGGGGTGGTATCAAGGGACCGGCGCTGCCGATAGCGGCCCCGGTGGCTCAGCAGGCCGTGGAACAGCCGCCCCAGACGGCCGGGACCGTTCAGCAACCGGATCAGGCGACACCCGAAGCAGCGGAACCCGTGGCTGGTAAGTTGGCAGCCCAGCCAGCACAGCCGGCCGCCGGAGGGAAGACCGCCAACCGGGTGGAACCGGCCCGGCCGGCCGGGAGAACCGCAGCGGTCGCCGAGGCGGCTACGCCTGAACCCGCGGTGGTCACAGAAACCACGGAGCCTGAGCCAGCGGCCGAGGAGCCGGTGACCGACGTGACGCCGGCCGAGCAAATACCGGCCGTGACCGGCCCGCCGCCCGCCGGACCCAGACCCACGGAACCCGGAACCGGGATCGTGCGCCGGGACGCCGGAGAAAAGGGCCTGCCGGAAGACATCTATCACTTCAACATGGCGGTATTTTACCAGCGGCGGGGCGATATTAAGTCCGCCCTGGCCGAATACGCCGAAGTGATCCGGCTGTCTCCCAACAACCGGGAAGTCTACAGCAACATGGGCGTGCTTTACAATCAGATCGGCGAGTATGACAACGCCGTTTCCGTGCTGCAGAAGGCGCTGCTGGTGGACCCCAACTACAGCAAGGCGCGCAACAACCTGGGTCTGGCTTATTATCGCAGCGGCCACTACGACCAGGCTCTCGAACAGCTCAACCGGGCGCTGGCACTGGAGCCGGCCAATCCCGAAGCTTACAACAATCTCGGGCTGGTCTACCGCCGGATGAACGAATTCGACCTGGCCGAACTGGGTTTCAGGAAAGCCCTGGTTGTCAACCCGGATTACGCTCCCGCCCACTACAATCTGGCGCTGCTCTATGAAGACAACGGCAACCTCGAAGAGGCCCGCTCACACTACCGCGCGTTTCTCGTCTCGCCGGGCGCCGACCCGGAAACCGCCTCCAGGGTCGAGCGCCGTCTTCAGGAACTCACCCGCAACCAGCCTCCCGGCCCCTCCTCCGGAAACTGACCGCCGCCAAGGGTGTATATTGTGCGCGGGGCCGGTTCCTGCCATATTTTATCTATCCAGTGCCTGATCTATTGAAATATTAGCGGATGAGTCTTTTTATGGGCTCTGTGAAGGAAAAAATCGAAGAAAAACTCGCCGCCCTGCCGGCCCGGCCCGGAGTGTACCTGATGCGGGAAGCGGCCGGCCGGATCATCTACGTGGGCAAGGCCAAGAGCCTGAAAAACCGGGTGCGCAGCTACTTCAGGGGCACGCCCGCCAGCCCCAAGGTGGCGGCCCTGGTGCGCCGCATCGCCACCTTCGACTACATCGTCACCGACAGCGAAGTCGAGGCGCTGATCCTGGAGAGCAACCTGATCAAGGAGCACCGGCCGCGCTACAACGTGGACCTCAAAGATGACAAGCGCTACCCCTATCTCAGGGTAACCACCGCCGAGCCATTTCCGCGGGCGTTCGTCACCCGGCAGTATGTCGACGACGGCTCGCGCTATTTCGGCCCTTACACGGACGCCGGTGCGCTGAGGGTGACGCTGGAGGCCCTGCAAAAGGTTTTTCCACTGCGCACCTGCAAGCACAAGCTGCCGGAGAAAAAAGGCCCGCGCGAATGCCTCAACTTCCATCTCGGCAAATGCTCGGCTCCCTGCCACGGCCATATCTCCCGCGCCGATTACGACTCGCTGGTCCGGGAAGTGCTCCAGTTCCTCGAGGGCCGGACCGAGCCGGTCGAGCGCAGGCTGCAGGCTCAGATGGAGCAGGCCAGCGCCCAACTCAACTTCGAAAAGGCGGCCCTCCTGCGCGACCAGCTCGCCGCAGTCCAGAAAGTGAGCCAGCGCCAGAAGATGCACGAACCGGGCGGGGACGACGCCGACGTGCTGGCTGTGGCGGTGGACGGCCGCGACGCCTGCGTGGTGGTGCTCAAGGTGCGCGGCGGCAAGCTGATCGCCAGCGAGCACAGGCTGCTGCAGAACCGTCTGGAGGAATCTCCGGAAGCGGTGCTCGATGCTTTCCTGGGCCGCGCCTACATCGGCGAGCGCGAGTACCCGGGAACCATCTTCCTCAACCTCCCGGTCGAGGATGCGGGTCTGTACGAGGAAGTGATTGCGGCCCGGGCCGGACGCAAAGTGAGGCTCCACGTGCCGGAGCGCGGTGACAAGGCCCGGCTGGTGCGGATGGCCGAACGTAACAGCCAGCTGCTGCTCGAAGAGGTGGTGATGCACCGGGAACAGGCCCGTCAGCGGGTGCCGGAAGCCCTGCTCGAACTGCAGAAAACTCTCGGCCTGCCCCGCCTGCCGCGGCTGATAGTCTGCTTCGATGTCTCCACCATCCAGGGTGAACATGCGGTGGCGGCGATGAGCTGTTTCCGCAACGGAAACCCCAGGAAGAGCGCCTACCGTAAATTCAGGATCAGGTACGGCGGCGGGCAGGACGACTTCGCCATGATGAAGGAAGTGGTGGGGCGTTTCTTCCGACGGGTGGCCCGGAACGAGAGCGGGACGCCCAACCTGGTGGTGATCGACGGCGGCAGGGGGCAGCTGAGTGCGGCCTGCGAGGCGATAGACCAGGCCCAGGCCGCGCGCCCGCCGATCGTGGCTCTGGCCAAACGCGAGGAAGAACTGTATTTTCCCGGCAAACCGGAAGCTTTCCGTCTTTCCCGGCGCAGCGAGGCGCTGCGCCTACTGGTGCGGATCAGGGACGAAGCTCATCGCTTCGCGGTGGCTTACCACCGCCGGCTGCGCAGCAAAAAGACTATCGCCTCCAGGCTGAGTGAGGTGCCGGGTATCGGCCCGGCGAGAGCCAGGGATCTCGTCGAGCGATTCGGTTCCCCGGCCGGAGTGGCCAGGGCGCCGGTCGAGGAGATTGCGGCGGTACGGGGCTTTTCGCCCGAGCTGGCCGGCCTGGTCAAGGAACACTTCAACAGTGGTGAGCGCCATGCTCAGGGTCTGCAAGATTCCGGTTGAACCTCTCGACTCCAACTGCTACCTGATCTGGGACGGCGATTCCCTGGAAGCGGCGGTGATCGATCCGGGCGGAGAGGGAGGCCGGATTATCCGGGAAACGAAAAAACGCTCCCTGAACGTCCGCTTAATCCTCAACACCCACGGCCACGGCGACCACATTGCGGCCAACGCCGAGGTCAGGGAAGCTTTCGGCGCATCGATTCTGATCGCCGAAGCGGAGGCGGCCCTGCTGACGGACCCGGTGCTCAACATGTCGGCAGCCTACGGGCTGCCGGTCACCAGTCCCGAGCCGGACGGGTTTCTGGTGCCGGGCGGGAAGGTGGCAGTGGGCGGGATCGGGCTCGAGGTGCTGGATACTGCCGGCCACAGTCCCGGCGGCGTGTCACTCTACACGGACGGGGCGGTCTTTACCGGCGATGCGCTGTTTTCCGGCTCGATCGGCCGTTTCGATTTACCCGGCGGCGATGAGGGGCTTCTTATCTCCAACATCAGAAGAAACCTGCTTACCCTGCCCGACCGGACCGTGGTCTATCCGGGCCACGGACAGAACACCACTATCGGTGTAGAGAAAAGCTCCAACCCCTATCTCGTATGAAAGCCAACCGTCAAAAGTCCCTGCCTGCCGGGATTTCGGCTGGATTCAGGCTCGAACAGTTCGAGGATTATCTGGTATTCGAGCGAAGCCTGGCGGGCAACACGGTCGAATCGTACGCCGGGGACGTGGCGGCCTTCGTCGCCGATGCGGCGGCGGGCGGGTCCGCCTCGCCCGAGCTTATCCGCCGGGCCGGGATCGCCGATTACCTCAACCGCCTGGCGGAAATAGGCCTGGCGCCCAGTTCGCTGGCCCGCAGGTTGAGCTCGCTGCGTCTCTACTTCCGGTTCCTGGCCGGCGAGGGGGCCGTACCGTCCGATCCCACGGATGCCATCGAGCTGCCGCGGCTGGTGCGCAGGCTTCCCGGGGTACTGTCCCTGGAGGAGATCGAGGCGATGATCGGGGCGGTGGATGACGCCTCCAGAGGCGGCCTGCGGGACCGGGCCCTGATCGAAATGCTGTACGGCACCGGGATGCGCGTTTCCGAGTTGACCGGGCTGTGCCTCGAGGACCTCCGGCCGCAGGAAGGTCTGGTAGTGGTGTTTGGCAAGGGTTCCAAGGAACGAGTGGTGCCGTTGGGAGAGCTGGCGCTTGAGGCGGTGAGCCGCTACCTGGAAAAAGAGCGGCCGCTGCTGGACCGCAAGGGCCGCGGAGGCTCGACGGTCTTTCTCAACCTACGCGATGGCGCGCCCCTTTCCCGCATGGGCGTCTGGAAAATCCTGCGCCGCCTGGCTGCCCTGGCCGGAGTCGAATCCAGGGTTCATCCGCACGTGCTTCGCCATTCGTTCGCCACCCATCTGGTGGAAAACGGCGCGGACCTGAGGGCGGTCCAGGAAATGCTGGGGCATGCGGATATCGCCACTACCAAGATTTACTCCCACCTCAGCGGGGAAACTCTCCGGCAGGTGCACCGCGAGTTCCATCCCCGCGCCTGACCTGGGGCCGGCCGCGAATTCGGGAACCCGGACCTTGCTTTCGAGGTAATAATGGAAATCGTTGGAATCCGGAGCGCAGGGGCCGGTAAAAGAAAACGCCGGACCAGGGTCCGGCGTCGCAGGTAATTCGGCTTCGATGTTTTATGGCGGCTACAGGCGGAAGCTTTTCTGCAGCTTGTAGCCCATGATGTCGGAGTAAAGTTTCACCGTACCCTTGTAATCGTCTTCGTTTTCGGTGGGGAAGAACAGCACTGCCGAGCTTGCCGACTTTCTTTCGATCGTGCCCCTGAGGTCCTTTTTATTGACTTTCAGCTTGGTTTCCGCTTCATCGATTTCGCTCGCCAGATCGAAGCCCTTGTTGTCATCGAAATCGATCTGGAAGGCGATGTGGCCTTCCTTATAGCTGTTGCCGAGATAGGTGATGATGTAGGAGAACTTGATGAAGTTATCGTTGATGACCAGCCCGAAACTGCCTTTTTTCTCGTTCGACTCGGCGTGCAGCATCGATAAGGACATGGCAAGGGCCACGATAAGTATCCGGAATTTTGTCATGCGGGCTACCTCCTGATACGGCGAACGAATCCGAATTTATATGGAAAATATCGACTATTCTGAATAAATATTTAAGAAAAAAGATCGAAAAATTTTCTATCTTATTGATTTGTAAAAAATTAAACGGCCGTTCCAGTATTTATTAAATCTAAATTAACGCCATTGCTCCGGCTGTGTCAAGTAATTCTCAATTTTTTTTAATCAATTTTCAAACAGATAGAATAAATGCACCCCGGTAATCGTCAGATAGTATTGGAAAAAGTAAAGCTCGCGGACTGGAATGGAACATTCCCGGACTGGCTGATAGACTCGGGCCGGGTGAGCGTGCTGCTCGGCGGGCCGGAAAGCGCGCGAAAAGGGGTGCTAAGGGTGCTGGCCGGTCTGGACAAGCCCCTGGCCGGGAATATCCGCCTGGCGGGGAACCCGGTCGAAAGCGGTGCCGGCTGGTTCAGGCAATCGTCCGGGACCGCTTACCTCCCGCCTCCGGGCGAAGAGGTGTTTACCGGCACAACGGTCGGTGAGGAGCTCCGCTTTTTCGCGGGCGACACAGTCGTTCACGGAGCGCGGCTGGAGGAAATCGAGCTGGCTTTGGGTACCCGGTTCTCTGCGCTGGGAGACAGGCCGGTCTGGGATCTGAGCGAAACCGAGCGCCGGCTGCTCCTGGTGGTTTCGCAGGCCGCAGCTTGGCCGACGACCTGGCTGTTGTACGAGCCGTTCAGGGGACTGGACGGAAGATACGAAGCGAAACTGGCGGTTTTTATCGGCAAGGCGGCGGAGCAAGGAGCAATCGTAGCTGCTGCCGCGGCAAGAGTCGAAGATGCAATGAAAATAGCCCACGACCTGCTGGTACTGAACCCGAACGGGGAGGTCATTTATCGGGGAAAAGTAAACGACATCGAAATCGGGAAGCTGGAATTGGACGGTCTCGATGCGGCACTGCTCAGGCAGTTCTGTTCTTCCGGCGGCAGGAGCGAACGGAAGGATTGAGGCTCCCGCTGTGAGTCGCAAATGTTGACTATCTTAACCACTTATCCGGTTTTTTCTTGACTGCCGGTTGCTCTCTGTCTATTTTAGGGGCTGCCAATCACGAGACCGAATTGCTATTTCTTAACTGCTATATCTTGCCATATAACTGGATTTCGAATCCCGCGGACGATCTCGATACAGGTTTTCGCTCTCATAAGGTTATCAAGACCGCCGCGGATTGGAAATGCACGACGTAAAAAAGGACGGAGCGATGCGTAAATTTCTGATTCTAATCGGAATAAGTGTGATCTGGACCTTCACCGTGGCCTCCAGTCCGGTGGTTACCGGCGCCAAGGTTCGTCTGAATGCCAAGAAGTACAAGGAAACAGTCGAGGTTCTCCAGGAGAATAAGGCGCAATACCCGGACGACCCAGAGCTTTTCTATTATCTCGCGCGCGGCTATGCCGGTATGGCCCAATGGAATGATGCGGGCCAGAACTTCAGCCTCGCCCTGCAGAAGAACCCCGACCGCAAGCTGGCCAAAGAAATCGAAAAATGGCGTGATTACTACTGGGGCCAATTTATCAGGGATGCCAGCGCCCTGCTTGACCAGAAGCGCTTTCTGCCGGCCATCGACAAGTTTCGGACAGCCAACGTGATCAACCCCGACCGCCAGGAAAGTCACGCGAACCTGGGCGTGGCCCTTCTGGAGCAGGCCCAGCTCTACGAAAGCGCTCAGCCGCCCCAGCCCGACAGCGCCCAGATGTTTTTCGACCAGGCCATCGAGAGCATCAAGCGCGCCATCGAACTGCAGCCCGAGAACGAGCAGTTCGTCAAGAACCTCGGCCAGGCCTATATTATGGCGGGCCGCCTCGACGAGGCCGTCGAGGTTTACGAAAAATACCTGGAAGATTACCCGGAGGACATCGCCGCCAAGAAACGGCTGGTCACGATTTACATGAGCCGCCAGGATTACGATAATGCGTCGGAAATGTACGATGCTCTCTTCGACGATGCCGGCGTCGAAATGACCGCCGCCGATTACTTTAACGCCGGAAACTGCTATTACCAGATGTATTTCAAGCTGGAAAAGAGCGAGAACGAGGAAGAGAAAGCCAAGGCCAAGGAATTCCTGGAGAAGAGCGGTGAATGCTACAGATTCACTTACGACGGCAATCCGAAGGACTGCGAAGCCGGCGAGCAGCTCTATTACATTTACATCTATCTCGAAAAATGGGAAGACGTCTTAAAAACGATCGATGCCATGCTCTCCAACGGCTGCGAGCGCAGTTATGCCACTCTCACCAACTTGGGTGTGGCTTATTTGAAGCTCGGCGACCAGCAAAAAGCTGCCCAGATTTTCAAGGAAGCCGAGGAAAAGAAGCCGGTAGCGGAGCAGAGCCAGAAGTAAGGACACGAATCTGGAACAGGTGTCTGGAGAAACCCTCCCGATGGCAGAACGGGAAAAAACCTTTCGTTAGTTCACTAATGAAAGGTTTTTTTCCGGCTGCGGA
>JAZDIG010000209.1:0-4904 GCA_043805105.1 Candidatus Glassiibacteriota bacterium
ATCGAGCCATTGGGGTGCAGGGCCACGTCGTTCGGGCTGGAGAAGCGCTTGCCCTGGTAGCTGTCGCAGAGGGTGATCGCGCTGTCCGGACCGAACAGCAGGCTCACCCGTCTCCCGGCGTGCTCGCAGCAGATCACGCGACCGTTTTTGTCGAGCAGCAGGCCGTTGCTCTGGCCGCTGGGCTGCCTCCAGACCGTATATCCCTCGACGCCCGGCTGCCAGCGGCAGATCCTGTCGCCCTGGATGTCGCTGAAAAGCAGGAAGCCGCCCTCCGGGACCCACATCGGGCCCTCGGTGAATTTCAAATCCCCGGTCGCGATTGTTTCCAATCTGGCAGTCGAATCCACCACCGCGGTGAATTCCGGCCGGACTGTCACTACGTCCGAGGCGGCGACCCTTCCAGCGCCCGCCAGGGCCATCAGCGCTACGACGAGCCTATTCATGGCAGCTCCATTTCCCGGTCCCTAAGACCGATTGGTGATAGAGAAGCAAGAAGCCAGAAGTCAGAAGTCAGAAGCCAGAAGCCAGAAATCAGAAGTCAGAAGCCAGAAGTCAGAAGCCAGAAGTCAGAAGTCAGAAGTCAGAAGCCCGAAGTCAGAAGTCAGAAGTCAGAAGCCAGAAGCCAGAAGCCAGAAGTCAGAAGCCAGAAGTCAGAAGCCAGAAGTCAGAAGCAAGAAGTCAGAAGCAAGAAGCCAGAAGTCAGAAGCCAGAAGTCAGAAGCCAGAAGCCAGAAGCCAGAAGCCAGAAGTCAGAAGCCAGAAGTCAGAAGCCAGAAGGCTCCCCGCCCCACCGGTAGTCAGTAGCCGGTATTCAGTAGTCAGAAAGCCGGTCCGGCACGAGGCGGGCGAACACAAGGTTCGCCCCTACGGCCCGCCCGGGGCGGACACGGGGTTTTGACTATGGCGGATTTCAAAACAAATCCCCCTTTTATCCCCCTTTTTCAAAGGGGGAGAGTCCCTGGCCCCCCGCCGGCTCAAATCACTTTTTGTGCCGCGCCAGCCATTCGCAGGCCGCCTGCGGGATTCCCTCGTGCCCACTCTCGAAGACAGTCACCCGGGCCGGGCCTGCATTCCGGCGGAAGAGCACTCTCTTATCACCGTAAGCTGGATCATCCTCCCGTTCCCCGGCCAGCTCCGGCGGCACCCTTTCCCCGGTTTCGAAGCGCTCAATGGCCTGTTCGCCGATCACTTTCTCCGGCATCCCGTTGGCCCGTGCCAGCTCGTTGAACCCCCGCAGGCTGTGGCCCACCGGCACCGATCCGCTGTGGCCGTCGTGGATGCCGGTATTGATTTCGACCGCCACTGCGGCGGCCCGGCCGAGCACGGAGAGGGGCGAGCGCAGGCGATACTGGCTGTCGACTTCGGCGCCGGCAGCCGGTGGACCGCCACAGGTGGCCTCCATGTCACGAGCGTAGTCCAATCCACGCGCGACACATTCGGCGTGCCAGCGCGCCAGGTCCGTTATCGGCACCCAGGCCGAAACGCCGGCCCAGATTTCCGGATTCCGGCCGGCGGTCAGAAGCGACATGTGTCCTCCGCCGCTGACACCGGCCAGATAAATCCGGCCGCTGTCCAGGCTGGCCGCTTCTCTGGCGTAGGCCACGGCATCGAGGATATCCGCGGTCGCGGTCGGCGACCCCGCCGCCTCGGGACGGCGGTCCGGTCCCCGGAAATCGGGATGGATGAAAGCCCAGCCGCGGCGCCTGGCCTCCTGGAAAAAGGCGATTCCCATGTCCTGGCGGTAATCCCCGCTCCAGGTGTGGAGGTTGACCAGGAGCGGCACCGGAGTCCGGCGATCCGCGGGGGCCCAGAAGAGGGCTTTCTGCAGCGACCCATCCGCGCTCGAAACGATCTGGACCTCCCGCACCTCCTCCGGCCAGGAAGCTTCCCGGTTCCCGGCCGCCGGGCTACTCGGCTTTTCACCGCAGCCGGCTATCGTCGCCATCAGACCAGTCGCTATCAGCGCCCGGAAGATCATCCCGCTTCCCGCAAAAAAGGTGTTCACTCCATTCCGCTCCATATATATTAGAACCGGCATCCCGCGGAGACAAGCTTGCTGCCGGCTGACAGCCCTGGCGATTCTGAACGAGACGATTCTCGCCGGAGACAAGCTGATCTGCTACGGCAACATTGAAAGTATCGCCGCCGGCCTGATTCAGCTCTGAACAGCGATGGCAAGAGAGGCTTCCCGATGATGAAAAAACCTTATTTTCTACTTCTGGCCGGAGTTTTTTTCAGGGCGGCATTCGCCCCGGCCGCGTCCGGTTTCGAATGGCAGGCCGCCACTCCCGGGCAATGCGGGTTCGACAGCCTGAAACTGGCCAGGATGATAGACACCCTGGCGGCCCGGAACACCAAGTCCCTGCTGGTGATCCGCCGCGACCGGATAGTGTGCGAATGGTACGGCAACGGCCAGCAGCCCGGCGGCCGGCATTACACGGCGTCGCTGGCCAAGGCCCTGGTGGGCGGAATGTCGCTCTTGCTGGCCCTGGACGACGGCCGGCTGCGGCCGGAAGACCCGGCTTATAAGTTCATTCCGTTCTGGAAGGACGATCCGCTGAGGCGGAGGATCACGGTCCGTCACCTGGCCACGCACAGCTCAGGGATAGAGGATGCCGAAACGCCCGGCAGGGAGCATTTCGAGCAGGAAGGCTGGAAGCTGCGTTTCTGGAGCCAGGACCCGGACCCGTTTTCGATGAGCGTAAGGCAGGCGCCGATGGTTTCGGAACCCGGCCATCGCTTTATTTACAGCAACCCGGGCATGGGAGCGCTGAGCTACGTGGTAACTTCCAGCTACCACGGCACCGAATGGAAAGACCTCCGCACCCTGCTCGGGAAAAGAGTGATGGAGCCGATCGGAGTTAATGAGGCGGAATATTCGCTGGGTTACGGCCGGACTTTCGAGGTGGACGGACTGCAACTGGTGCCGAACTGGGGGGGCGGAGAATACACGCCCCGGGCGGTGGCTCGGGTGGGCCGTCTGCTATTGCGCCGCGGCGACTGGGAGGGCCGTCAGCTTATCAGCCCGGCCTGGGTCGACAGCGTGACGCACTATGCGGGCACGGCCCTGCCGCCGCGGGACGAGGACGACGCCGAACCGGCGCCCTGCCTGGGTTTCTACGCCAACTACGACGGCGCCTGGGCCAATGTCCCGCGGGACGCTTTCGCCGGGGCGGGAGCCGGCAATCAGGTGCTGGTGGTAGTGCCGAGCCTGGAGCTGATAATCGTGCGTAACGGCGAACTGATCGACACTGGAGATCAGCCCAAATTCTGGGGCGGGATCGAGCACTGGCTCCTGGACCCCCTGATGGAGGCCCTGGTCCGGCCCCCGTATCCGAAGAGCGCGCTGATCGATTCGGTGGTGTTCGAGCTGGAGAGCGGGATCGTGCGCCGGGCAGTGGACAGCGACAACTGGCCGCTGACCTGGGCGGATGACGACGAGCTTTACACCGCTTACGGCGACGGCTGGGGGTTCGATCCGCGCACGGAGAAAAAACTCAGCAACGGCCTGGCCCGGATCAGCGGTGGTCCTGAAGATTTCAGGGGTGAAAACATTCGCACCGAAAGCGGGGAAACGGTGGGCGACGGGGCGGCCGGGCCCAAGGCCAGTGGCCTGTTGTGCGTGGGCGGGACCCTCTACATGTGGCTGCGCAACAGCGGCAACAGCCAGCTTGTTACCAGCCGCGACCACGGGAAAAGCTGGCGGACAGGCTTCAAGTTCACCGAAAGTTTCGGCTGCCCGGCCTTCCTCAATTTCGGCCGGGATTACGCCGGCAGCCGCGACGATTTCGTCTACGTTTACAGCCAGGACGGCCCCTCCGCGTACGAAAGCTGCGACCGGGTGGCGCTGGCCCGCGTGACGGCTGGCCGGATCGAGGACCGGGAGGCGTACGAATTCTACAGCGGCCGGGACGAGTCGGGCGGTCCGCTCTGGAGCCGGGAGATCGGAAAGCGGGCCGGGGTGTTCGAGTTTCCCGGGCACTGCCAGCGCCTGGACGTGGTTTACGCTGCCGGGATCGGCCGCTACCTGCTGGCGCTTGGGTTCAACCACAGCGGCGGCTGGGGGATTTTCGAGGCGGCCGAGCCGTGGGGGCCGTGGCGCACCGCCTTTTACACCGATTACTGGGGTCTGGGCGACACGCACGGCTACCGGATTCCAGCGAAGTGGATCGCCGGGGACGGCCGGAGTTTCTACCTGGTGTTCAGCGGCCGTGTTTTCGGTGACATTTCCTATGATGCGTTTTGCGTGCGGCGGGCCGAAATCGTGAGCGGGGGGAGATGAATTATCCGGCATAAGAGATTTATTTAAGGTATTGAAGTATAAGGATATAAAATAAATCCCCCTTTTATCCCCCTTTTTCAAAGGGGGAGATCCCCGCCCCACCCCCGGGCGGACATGAGGTTCGCTGATAAAAGTGAGTTCAAGCCTTACACACCCCGCCGGCAAAGCCGTCACCCCTCTTTTTAGAGGGGACTGGCCCGGCCCGACCTCACCGGGCGAACACGAGGTTCGCCCCACAAGAAACGAGGTCCATTGTAGGGGCGCCCCGATTTTATCGGGGCTGCGCCCGCCCGGGCGCGGTGTATATAACAGATGGACAAGGGTGGCCGCCGGTCGCTACGGCCTGAAACCAGGCGGGCTGCCCTGAGATTAACGGACACGGCATGCCGTGCCCCTACGGAGCGATTAAAAATTCAAGTGTAGGGGCGATTCGCGAACCGCCCCTTCGGCAAATAACGACATGCCCAGGGCGGACACATGGGTCCGCCCCTACAAAAAGAGATTAACGGGCACGGCATGCCGTGCCCCTACGGCGCGATTGAGAATACCAGTGTAGGGGCGGTTCGCGAACCGCCCCGGCGGCAAATAACGACATTACACGGGCCGACACAGTGGTCCACCGC
>JAZDIG010000210.1:0-8371 GCA_043805105.1 Candidatus Glassiibacteriota bacterium
CGCGGCCGACCCCCACCACCGCAACACGGTTTACCACCTTCTGCCGGCGCGGGAGAGAAACCGGAAATGGCTTTACGCCGGCCGTCTGGACAAGGACACCGAGGGCCTGTTGCTGTTCGTCAACTCGGGCGACCTGGTTCATCGTCTCACTCACCCTTCCTTCAAGATCGAAAAACATTACCTCGTCGAAATTGCCGGCCGGATTACCGGCAGCCAGCTCGGCCAGCTCACGAGGGGCCTGGAAATCGACGGCCGGCAGATGCGGGTCGACCATGTCAGGCGGCTTTCTTCTGCCGGAGAGGGTACGGCGCTGGAGGTGGTTCTGCACCAGGGGGAAAAGCGGCAGATCAGGCGCATGTTCGAGCGTCTCGGCTGCGAAGTCACCTACCTGCGGCGCACTGCCTTCGGTCCCCTGACTCTCGGCACTCTCTCTCCCGGCCAGTGCCGAAGGCTCTCGGCCGGGGAAATGAATATGCTGCTGGAAGCGGTCGGATACAGGCCGGGGTGAGCGTCTCGAGGATCGATCTTGAGATTTTCGTTTGACATGATATTTTAATTCCTATTATTTTTATACAATAATTTTTATTGCCTGCCTTAAAGGGCGGGACGCATTACAGCCATCATCAGCAAGTAATGGGAAAACAAAAACCATTCCTCATAGCCGCAGCACTCCTTTTCGGCGTCGCGCCTGTTAACGACCTTCTTCACGCCGATTTGCCGGCCTGCCTCCTGAACATGGGGGGCGGCGACCGGGACTACGCTCTCCTGGTGGATAAGAGGGCCCAGCAGCTTTATCTTTATCAGGGAACCCCCGCCGGCCCACGCCTGGAGAAACAGTACCGCTGCACGACCGGAAAGAACAACGACGGTACCAAGCTGCGCCAGGGCGATCTGAAGACACCCAACGGCGTCTATTTCTTCCGCGGCATTCTGGAAGACGATCAATTGCCCGCCAAATACGGCGTGCGCGCCTTTCCCATGGACTACCCCAACGACTACGACCGCCTTTCGGACAAAACCGGCTACGGTATCTGGCTGCATGCGGTGGACGAGGACGACCGGGTGGAGAAAAGCTACGACACCGAGGGTTGCGTGGTGGTGACCAACAGCGACATCCTGGAGCTCAGCCGCTACATCACCCTCTGGTCCACTCCGATCATCGTCGATGACAGCCTGACCCTGGCCTCGGAGGGCGATTTCGAGCGGGAGCGCGCTCAGGTGCTCGATTTCGTCAACAACTGGGCCGCTGTCTGGGAAAACAAGGAACTCGACCGCTACATGGACTGCTACGCCGACAACTTCTTCGGCTACGGCCGAACCAAGGCCCAGCAGCGAGCCTACAAGAGACAACTGAACGAAACGTACAAGACTATCGACGTCACGCTGAGCGACGTCCGGGTGTACGGGTTCCATAACTACCTGGTGGTGACTTTCTTCCAGGAGTACCGTTCGGATCGCTTCCATTCGGTCGGACAAAAGCGGCTTTACCTTTCGCGGACTGCGGACGGCTACCGGATCTTCTCCGAAAGGATACACCGGATGTAACCGCCGGACCGGCGGCAATTCCCCCTGGCCCGGCGCCTGGCTCCCTACGGACTACCGCGGCTTGATCTCTACCTGTCGGGTCAATATACTGATTCAGCGGACCGCTGATTTTCGGGCGTCTGTTTTCACGGACTGTCAGTTTCACCGCGGAGCCTGGTAGCCGATGCGCGGGACCAGAAAAACCGACCTTCAGCTTCTTACGCGGGTCCTTTCCGTCTACCATCCCGACTGGGCCCAATCCCTTCAGGCCGACCGGCTTCCCCCCGCCGATAAACTGGACGAGATGACAGGCTATCTGGGGCGCGTCTGCCGTGCCCTCAGCCTTTTCGTGCCGGCCTCGAACCCCTTCTACGGCGTCACCGAGCGCGGCGGCGATGCGGTGGTGGCTTACTTCACGCGGCCCGGCCGGCCGGAGACTCCCACCAGTTACCTGATGATCGATGTGAGCGGATTCACCAAGCTGCTCACCTTCCTCACCGACCGGTTCGGCAAGCAGGAAGCGGGCGACATCATGAACATGAGTATCCTCAACCGCTACTGCCTGAACCGGATGGGGGAACTGATCCACCATTACGGTGAGCTGGGCGCCGCCGCCGGCACTCACCCTGCCCAGGATGCGCTCAAGGCCGCCTTAAGCTTCCGCTCGATACTCGGCAAGATCACCCACGAGGTACGCTCGGAGCTGGCGGCCAAACTCGCGGGCAAGCCGCATCAGGACGAGATACGCTCTTTCATCCGGACCCTCGAAATCAGGGCCAGCGCCGGGGTGGTGGCCGGACGCAGCCACGGTCGGAGCGAGTTCTACGGCAGGAGCCTTCGGGCCCGCATCACCTGGGGCCTGAGCGCCCGTCATCTGGCCGGCAGCGAAAAAGTCGGCGGCAGCGACGACCCAGTCGATCCGAGCTTCAGGGAAGTCAAGGGAGTCGGCTTCGACAGCGACACCGCGGAAGTTTTCCAGAGTCTGGTGCGCGAAGGCTGGCTGAAAAAAACCGATTTCAGGTCCGCTCCTTTTCATGAATTCAGCAAAGTAGTGCTCTCCCCCCGCGGCGAAGAGCGTCTGGGCGAATGTACGCTCGACATTCTGGCCGCCCGGGAAAGCTCGGCCGGGGTCCCCGGTGGGCCGCCGGACGGCGGCGAAGACCGCCTCGGGCGACTGCGGAGGATCGACGGCGAAATGGCCGCGAGCCTGCCTTTCCTGCAGGGGCGGCGATCTGGTGGAGCAGGTCGTCAAGGGGATGGGGCCGGACGGTGAGCTCGAGATGCTGTTCGGCGAAAGCTCGAGCCGGGTGCACGAAACCGGAATCCTGTTCGCCAATTTCAGCATTGCCGCCGGCGCGGTGCTGGACGAGCTGAGCGAGGTGGTGCACGAGGCGATGGCCCGCTACGGCCTGGTGTACAAATACAACATCTTCCCGCTGGGCGATTTCAATCTGATGGCGGCCATGGGGCTGGAGCTGGCCGGCGCGCCCGAAACCGACCGCTTCTACGCCGAGGTGCTCTGGCAGTGCTGGCAGGATCTGCTGTCGGCCGTGGACCGCAGCTTCGGCAGGCGGGTGCGGATAAGGGCGGGCATGAGCGTGGGACAGTGCCTGCAGGGGCCGGTGGGCGACAACCTGCTGCACAACGAAATCACCATCATCGGGCCGGACTGCAACCTGGCCGCCCGCCTGGTAGCGCGCGCCATGGTGCGCAAAGAGCGGCACGGAACGCTCTTCGCCGCCGCCGACAACTACCTCCGGGTGAGTCATCTCGTGCGGCCGGCGGAGCCCTTCGAGCACGCCGAACTCAAGGGCTTCCACGACCCGGTGCCCCTTTATTCGCTGCGGTCCCGTACCGGACACGAAAGCCCGGCCCAGCTGGCCGAACGCCTGCGCCGCCTGCCGTTGGTGACCGGCGCAGGGGAAGTCATTCACGATTGGTCCCGGATCAGCCTCGATTCCCAGCTCGGAGCCTGCAAGACCGACATCGAATCCTTCCAGCGCAAACCGAACGCGCCCAACCGCCTGATCGCTTTCTGCGGTCCCGGCGGAGAGGGAAAGACCCGCCGGATCGCCGAGATCGTACACTGGTGCAGCCGGCGGAATTGGCAGGTGTTCTTTTCGGAGTGCCTGAGCTGGTACCAGGGCACGCGCAGCCGCACGGAAGAAGGGGACGGCCGAACAAGCAAGCTGGCGGTGCCATTCCACCCGTTCGTCAAGATACTAAGGGACCAGCTGTTCGAAGTCCGGCCGGGAGACAGCCCCCAGCGGGCGATGGAGAGGATCGCCGCCACGTTCAAGCGGCTGGGCCATGGTTCAGCGGCGGGGGAAAACGCCCCGGTCGTGGCCTCTTTCCTCGGTATCGAAGACCCGCGGGCCGGGGCGGTTCCGGAAGCGATGACTCCGGAAGAGCGGCGCAACGTGTTTTTCGAAACCGTGGCCCTGCTTTTCGAGTCGGCGATTTCTTCCTCGGGAGGCAGGCTGCTGGTGGTGATCGACGACCTGCAGTGGGCCGATCCCGGCAGCGTAAGGCTGTTGAGCTTCCTCCTGGGCCGGGTGCGGGGGGGACTGCTGGTCTGTACATCCGTAAGAAATAAAGAGCAGATCGCCGGACTGATCGAGGGGGAGGAACCGGACAAGGGCGGCCGTCTCGTGGTCGAATCGCAGAAGCTGGCCGGGCCCGGAGTGGACATGCTGACCCGGGTGGCCCTGGGCCTCAAGCCCGACCAGAAGCTGCCGAAAGCGCTGGAACTCCGGCTGGCCGAGCTGGAGAGCAATCCGCTGTTCATCCTCGAGTTCTGCCGCATCCTTACCGACCGCGAAGTGATATTCGTGCGCGACGGTGAAATCCAGCGCTTCGATGAAAAAGCCTTCGCCGGGGTAACCGTGCCCAACCGCATTCAGTCGGTGGTGGAAGAGATGGTCAACCGGCTGCCCCGCCGCGATTACGATCTGATCCGCGGCTGTTCGGTGCTGGGCACCGTACTGCACTGCCGGGACGCCGCCGAGCTGGCCAGTCTGGCTGGCCGCGGCCGCAGCGCCGGCCCCGGCGAGGTTCAGCAGATGCTCCACGGCCTGGCCGGCCGTCAGGTGCTGGTGATCGAGCAGGACCAGGGCCAGGATTCGGTTTACCGCTTCTCCCGGGCCCTGATCGCCCAGGCGCTCTACCAGGGGTTGACACCGTCCTTGCGCAAGCGTCTGCACGGCTTCGCTGCTCACATTTGGGAAGCGGCCGGCGCCGAAAGGCAGCTCGAAAAATGCCTCAACTGCGCCATGCACTACGAACTGGCCGAAATTCCCGACCGGGCCGCCGGCTATTATCTCGAATCCGGCAGGATGGAAGGCGCGCTGTTCGAAAACGAGAGGGCGGTGGAGCTGCTGGACAAGGTGGAAGAATTCTGCCGGAGCCACCGGATCGAGGGAGACATAAATCTGCTGCTGGGCGTTCACGAGTTCCGCGGAGGGACCGCCCTGGCCCTGGGCCGCTACGAAACGGCCCTCGAGGACAGTAAAAAACTGGGTACTCTGGCCGGCCGGCTCGGGAAACAGGATAAAGTCGTGCTTTCTCGCCTGGCTGCGGGCCGGATTTACCTCACCCGCGGCCGCGCGGGAGATTTCAAGCTGGCCCTGGCTCGTTACCGGGTCGCGGAAGAGGCGTCCGGCGGAGAGCTGATACAGACTCTCGAGGCGCGTAATGGCCAGACCCGGGTGCTGCTGGAGATGGGTAACCTGGAGGAGGCGATCGAGCGGGCCACTTCCTCGCTCTCCCGCCTGGGCCGCCGGCGCCGCCGCCGGGACGTGCGCGAGGTCATCCTGGAGGCCAGGCTCCTGCGCACCCACGGCAGCAGCCTGATGCGGCTGAGCCGGTACGAGGAGGCGATCGCGGTGTTCGACACTGCGCTGGCCCTGGTGGAAAAAAGCCAGGACAGCGCCTGCCAGCCGGTCCAGGCCCAGATTCTGAACAGCAAGGCCCTGGCCCTGGGTTCCTCCTTCAAGCTCCAGGAAGCTCTCGACCTCTACTACAAGGCGCGCTCCCTGGCCCGCAAAGTGGGGGACATCAACCTCCAGCTCCTGATCCTCAACAACATGTCCGTAGCCCTGAATGATTCGGGCAAGAACACCCAGGCGCTCGACCTGCTGGTTTCCAATTACGACACCATCCGCAGGCTCGCCCCCGAGAGCCGGGCTCTGGCCGGTTTCGAATTCAACATCGGCGAATGCTATCATTTCATGGAGGATTTGCCGCGGGCCGAGAGGCACTACCGGCGGGCGCTGGAGATCACGAGGAAGATACAGAGCCGCCAGTTCGGCGTGAACGTGATGTACAATCTGGGAGAAGTGCTCCGCGACCAGGGAAAGGAAGAGGAGGCTTTCGAGGTGCTGGACGCCGCGGCCGATGTGGCCCGGAAGTTCGGCTACCGCCAGCAACTGCTGGACATGGAGAACATCCTCGGCGAAATGGACCTGGCCACGGGCCGGGTGGCCGAGGCTACCCGGCGGCACGAAGACGCGCTGGCGGTGGCCCGCGATCTGGATGACACGTTCGCCATCGGCTGGAGCCTGCGCAACCTGGCCGAGGATTATCTGGCGAAGGGCGGGGCAGATAAAACGGTGAAAGCCGGGACTCTCCTGGCCGAATCGCTCGACTTCTGCCGTCAGGCGGGCCAGCCGGAAAATACGCTGGTCACCCTGGCCTGCCTGCTCAAGAACCGCGACCGGCTGGTTCTGGACGCCGGGCGGTGCGGCTCTCTGCTGGAAGAGCTCGAGACTCTGGCGAAAAAGATCAACAGCCAGAAATACCTCGAACTGTACGCACGCTACCGGAGTGAACTGAAAAACGGAGGGAGCCGGCGGTGATCAGGAGGGCTGCTCCACGCAGGAAACTAACCGGCCCCGCACTCGAACTGGCCGCGGAAATCCTTTCCCAGGCGCATCCGCGCTGGGCAGAATGCTGCCGGCGTGGAGATCTGAGTGCTCTCTCGCCGGTTGAACTCGACCAGCTCCTGCTCTACCTCACCAGCGTACACCATAACCTGCGCCTTTTTATCCCGGCCCGCGATCCACGCTACGGGATCAGCGAGCGGGGCGGCGATGCGGTTCTCGCCTACCTCACCAACTCGACCGGCGACGGTATCTATCTGATGTTCGCCGACGTGAGCGGCTTCACCGCCCTGCTCACCTTCCTCACCGACCGCTTCGGCAAGGAAGAGGCCGGCGACATCATGAACCTCGGCATCCTCAACCGCTTCTGCCTGAACAAAATGGGCCTTATCCTCGAACACTTCCGCGACGAACAGGACGATGGTGACCGGGCGAGCGCAGCTTTCAAGGTCATGCTGTCGATCCGGGCCACCATGCCGCTGATTACCCGCGAGGTGCGCCGGGAGCTGCGCCAGAAACTGGCGGGCAAGCCGCACCAGGATGAAATCACGGTCTTTATCGATAAGCTGGTGGTCAAGGCCAGCGGCGGGATGGTGTTCGACCGCGTGGTCAACAGCGAGTTTTACGGCAGCCTGGTGCGGGCGCGAATCACCTGGGGCAATACCGGCAAGCTGGTGGCCCAGGCCGAAAAGCTCGGCGGCAACGATGATCCGGTGGCCGGCGATGTGGAGGAAGTCAAGGGGATCGGGGTCGACCGGCGGATGTACTCGCGCCTGGACCGGTTTTTCAGCTCCGGCTGGCTGGGACTGGTGCCCGGTGACCTGGCTATCGGCGAACCGGAGGGCATCTTCCGCAAGGTGGTCATCCGGCCTTCGGGCATGGAAAAGCTCGAGGAGTTCGTCGGCGGGCTGTGCAGCGGCTACCGGGAAAAGGAATTTGCCCTGCCGAAAGAGGTGCTGGCGCTGGATGTCGAGCGCAAGCGGACCGAAATCCAGTCGCTGGCCGGCCGCATTCTTGAAATCGAGAAGTTTATCGGCAACCGGCCGCTCCTGCTGCACATCACCCACCGTCTCGGCAGCCAGGGCCAAAACAACATCCTGCTCGACGAGTCCTGTTCGGCGGTGCGGGACAGCGGCGTGCTCTTCTGCAACTTCGAGCTCCAGGACCCGGCGGTGCTGGACGAACTGGTGGATGAGGTGCATCTGGTCATGCGGCGCTACGGCATACACTACAAATACAACATCTTCCCCAAGGGCGATTTCAACCTGATGGGCGTGCTGGGCACTCTTTTCAGCGAAAAACTCGGTGTCGACCGTTACTACGCCGAGGTTCTCTGGCACGCCTGGCGCGACCTGAACCGGACCCTGGAGCGCGCTTTCGGCGGCCGGGTGAAGCTGAGGGCCGGGATGAGTGTGGGCAAAGCTCTGCAGGGCCCGGCCGGCGATAACATCGTCAACAACGAGGAGACCCTGATCGGGCCGGACTGCAACCTGGCCGCCCGCCTGGTCAACGAGGCGCTGGAGATGGACGCGGAGCACAGGTTCGTCTACCCCCCGGGGACCCTCTTCACGATCGATTCACAGCGGCGCAAGGTGGAGCACCTCCTGCAGCCCGCGGCCGCGGTCAAGACTGCCAGCCTGAAAGGTTTCCGCAAGCCGGTGGAGCTTTACAGCCTGGTCGAAAGGCAGGTGGTGGAGACTGTGGTTGAATTCATCGAGCGGCTGCGCAAAGTGCCGCTGGTGACCGAGGAAGGCCACGTGGTGCTCTTCGTTTCCCAGCTGCGCAGGAGCCGCTATCTGGCCCGCTGCCTGGACGTGATCGAGGCTGTTGCCAGCGGTGAGCGCCAGCGGCCACAGCTGGTGGCCTTCATCGCCGGCAGCGGAGTGGGCAAGACCCGCCGCATCGCCGAGATGGCGCACTGGGCCACCAGCCGCGGCTGGCCGGTCTTTTTCGGCGAATGCTACAGC
>JAZDIG010000211.1:0-2872 GCA_043805105.1 Candidatus Glassiibacteriota bacterium
GGTTGATGTACTCCCGGGTGGTGATCTCCTTGATTCGCGACCGGACGTCTCTTAAAAACTTTTTCAGGTACTCCGCCTTTTCCTGTTCGGATTCGACTTCGATGTATCTCAGGTAATTATCCAGCGGGAACTTGACGTCCATGTTGAGCTTAAGCTGGTCCGGCAGCAGGAAGGTAAAATCCGGCCGGGTGCCGATTCCTTCGATGGCTTTCTGTTTTTCATAGTTGACGTTTTCGATAAACCCGGCCATCCGCAGAACGTCCTCCGCCATTCTTTCTCCCCATTGCCCTCTCACTTTCGAGCTGGCAAGGGCCTCGCGAAGGGTGCTGGTCGATTGAATAAGGGCCGATGTTTGTTCGCTCGTCGTTTTGAGCTGAGTGGTTATTTCACCGAACTTCTTTTCCCTGTCTTTTTCAAGAGTATTTACCAGGTCGGATACTTTTTTCAGTTCAGTGGTCATATTTTGCAGCTGTTGGTCGATAAGGCCCTTTTTTGAATCCAGTTCCTTGACTCCCAATGCTTCCGTATTTTTCCGGGCTATCTCAATCGATTTAGACAGAGCGTCGAGAGACATCTGGCCGAAGCTGTCCTTGAGCTGAGACGCGTTTCTGCGATAAATCTCGTCTACGAGTTGTTCGGTTTTCTTTGCCTTGAAGATAAAGCCTATGATAATACCGATCCCAAGACCTGCCGCAAAGATTCCCAATACTGTCAAGAAACTCATTTTTTACCTCTTACCAATTATGGGATTGTTGGACTACCTTGAAACATCTTGAAATAAAATCACCTATCCTGAAAGCGCCCCCGGGCGACCCGCCGGTCGCCTATACGCAACTCATCCCTGTGGGCGCGGGAAAAACCTGTAGGGGCGGGTTTGAAACCCGCCCCATCTGATCCGGTTGCTGTTTATCCCGGAGCAAACTCCGTTGAATTCTTTGCGATTAACGCAACAAATGCCGCTTGCCGGCGCAGGCTATTTCACGTCCACCAGCCCGGCGATATTGTCCGGGCCGAGCTGCATATCAGGGTCGAAGCGGCACCAGCCGGCGCCCGCACCGCGGATCACCCTGCGGAAGCGCTCGACCGCCTCGGCGCTCCCCTCGGCTCCCAGGTCCCGGAGGCCGATATAGGTCAGCCGACGGCCGGCAAGCAGGCTGGCGATGTCCGGCACGTCCCCGGCTTCCAGTACCGAGGGGATCACGTCCCCCAGGTCCGCCTCGATCCCGTCGCTGGCCAGACGGCCCGTGTCCATCGCTCCCGAATTCCAGCGCCGGAGATATTCCTCTTGCGATTTTACCGCCACCGAGGTTATCTGCGACCTGAAGCTCGCCAGGTAACCGGCGCAGACCGTATTGCCGATCCTCGGATCGCCGGCTGCGGCCAGCAGCACCGCCGGCACTTCATCCCGGATGCCTACCACCGTGACGCCCTCGAGGGTCAGGTCCTGCCGCCGGCCGATAAAGTCAAGGGCGCGCATGATATCGAAGGCCCTTCTCCCGGCCGCCGGCCTGCCCCAGAGGATCGAATGCCAGGCGAACTGGTAATTGTTGTCCCGGCCGGGATTGATCTGCCCGAGCGTTTCGCCCCGGCCACGGAGGTCCACGGCAAGCACGGCCAGGCTCTTTGCCACCAGGGGCTGGACCAGGCCCGAACGGGCGACCTGCTCCTTGCCCCGGTCATCGACCACCAGCACCGTGCGCAGCGGCGCGGACGAGCTGTCTTTGGGAAGCCAGAGCAGCCCCGGCACAGGAATGCCGTCCTCGCTCAGGAAATAAACCTTTTCCAGCCGGGCGTAGTCCAGGCCGATCCGGTCCAGTACCATCGGCATCAAATGATGAGGTTCCGGGTCCGGCGGCCGGACGAGTTCAGCAATAAGCTCCTTCAATTCGCCGGCGGCGAGCTTCCGGTCCAGACCGGCGATCATTTCCCCGGCCATTTCGCGGGCAAGCTGCACCGTGGTCTTGGCTTTCGCCATCAGCTTCCCGCCAGGATCGCAGAACAGGCGCGGGTCATCCGGGGCCAATGGCTCGATGTCTCCCTCGGGGACCGGTTCGGCCGTGCCCCTGCCGTTCAGGAAGCAATCCATCCAGCCGTACATCGCTTCCCGGAAAGGCTGGTAGTAGCCGTGGTCGTAACCGGCGAACTCCAGGAATTTCGCCCGGTCCCGGCTGCCGGTCAGCGCGTAAAGGGCCTCGGTCAGGCGGCCGGCGGTCCGGGCCCCGCTGATCGGAAAGAGGTCATCCCGCTCCCCCTGCATCATGAGCAGGGCTCTGGGCGCGATCAGCCCGGCGATCTCGAACCATTCCATTTTGCGGTACAGCCCGGGCAGGCAGGTGCAGGTGCAGTGCGGGCCTGAATACTTTATCCAGTTGTTGAAATGGAAGACGTAGCCGGCCACGGCGCTGGCGCCGATCCGCTGGTCGACCGCGGCGGTGAAAAGTGAGTTGAGCCCGCCGCCGGAATTGCCGGTGATACCGATCCGGCCGGGGTCGACTTCCGGCAGGGTGAGCAGGAAGTCGATGGCGCGCATGCTGTCCCAGACCATCCAGCCGGCCACGGTCTGGCCCAGCGGCAGAAGGGCGAACCCGGCTTCGTGATGGTTGTTGCCCTCGACCGCTCTTTCCCCGTGGCCGATCGGGTCGTAGACCAGTACGACGAAACCCATCCGGACCAGCTTGATACAGCGGGTCTGGTACATCCCGTAGGCTTTGCCCAGGTCGAGAGTGTGGCCGATGGGACAAAGCACTGCCGGCGTCTTCCCGGCAACGGCGTTTTTCGGACGGTAGAGGTTGGCCGTGACCGGAAAATCCGGCCGGCTGTAAAAGACGACGTTTTCGAGGGTGTAGTCGCCGAAATCGTGGCGGCCGACTAT
>JAZDIG010000212.1:0-6249 GCA_043805105.1 Candidatus Glassiibacteriota bacterium
ATTCGTAACCCACCCCGTGCACCAGCGCGGCAAGCCAGACAGCCAGCCTGGCCTTTTGCTCGCTGGTCAATGGTTCCCAGAAATATTCGGGGCAGTACATGATCGCCTGGGCGAGCTCGCTGCCGAAAGCGCCGAATGGCGTGGTCGGGCCCCAATAGGCCGGGTCCCCGGGATCGGTGCCGCGGATCATCCCTTTGAGGTAGGGGTCGTTGACCGGCCCGCTGTAGCCGGGCACGGTGTTCCGGCCGGTGGCGGCGCAATAGAGACTGGCCAGGATCATCGTCCGGCCGAAAGCGTTGGTCGACTCCTCGGTGGAGTCGGGAGTGTACTGGAAATGGCCGGTTTCCGCATCCCGGCCGCGGAAGTCCGGCATACCGGTCTGGGCATTGAAATAAGGCAGGAATCCAGCGACAATCCGTCCGGCGATTTCGATCCAGTGTTCGCGGGTGTAGCCGGTGAAAGGCGACAGTGCCGAATCGGGGCGGGCGGCAAGTGCCAGCCGGGGGTCCAGGGCTTTTTCAGCCGATGCGCTCTGAGGCAGAAAACACAGACAGGCGACGGCAAGCAGGACGAGCGCGTCGAAAGACTTTTTCACTTATTGCCTCCTCGGGGTCTCAAAAAAAAGGCCCGTTTGCACGGGCCAAGCGGCTGAACTTGCCGAAGGAAAGGGTAGTCGGTTCAGTGCCTGAGGTGCTTGATCCCGTCACTGATTTCGAAGGCTAATGTCTGTAAGATACTGGCCAGCGGGATTGAAATAATCATACCGGTTATGCCGAGCAGCTTGGCGCCGATAATTACGGAAACGAGGACGATGAGCGCGTGCACGTCTACCGAATGGCCCAGCAGCACGGGGGTCAGGTAAACATTGTCCACGATGTGGGCGAATACCAGGGTGGCAGCAATCGCCATCACCGGGGCCCAGCTCGGGACAGTCGTGCCGGCGAATTCCGGGAACTGCGGCAGCAATACGTACTGTACGACCGCTACCAGCAATACCGGGATCGAACTGATAATCGTCCCCACGTAAGGAATGATGTTGAACAGGCCGACCACAATGGCCATAAAGAACATGTAATTAAGCGGCTCCCAGAAGAAACCGGCGACTATGAACCCGGCCAGGGCGCAAAGACCCACTATCAGCGATTCGATCAGTTTGGCCCGGATGAAGCTGCCCACGATGTTCGCGATTTTCTGCTGGATGTTCAGGCTCATTTCGAAATAGCGGTTGGGCAGGTAACCGATAAGGGCGCGCCGGATATGATGGCCGTCCTGCAGGAAGAAATACAGCATGATCGGGACGACCGCCAGCCAGGTCATCAGTGTATTTAGCGTTTCCCCGGAAAAGGCGAACGTGTGACTCAGTACATCCTTCATTTTCACCAGCATCCGCTCCGCCATATTGAAGCGGTCCAGCCCGAACCGGCGCTCTAGCTCCACCAGCCGCCGGTTGATCTCGTCATTGATCATGCTCGAATAAAAATCTATCCTGGACGCCAGATCGCCGTACTCGCTCATTACCAGATTGCTGAGCATCATGCCGACAACTACGAACAAGCAAAGGATCAGGCTGAAAACGATCAGTATCGAGTTGGAGCGGGTGATACCATGGCGCTCGAAAAAATCCACAGCCGGGGACAGGATGAAAACGAAGATTACCGACAGCAGGAATGAAGACAGAAGTCCCGGTACCCAGAGCAGCACGGCGATACCCAGAACCGTGCAGGCCGCCATCATGGTCAGCTTGAAAGCCGGCCTGAATATCAGGGGCATTTCCTTACGCCGGTCCACGAGGATCATCGCTTCGGCTCATTCTTGTGCCGGGGCCTGAGTCCTGGCCTCGATCTTTACCTGCAGCTCGCGAATCTGTTCGTAAGAGTCGTTGAGCCGCTGATCGGTAATGCGCAGCCGCTTCACCAGAATCTGCATCACGTTGTTCTGCAGCTTGACCCCGATTCTGGGTGTACGGTTGATGATGGTCGACAGGTCGGCGCGGAAAAAGCCGACCAGGCGGGTGGAAGAAAGCGCCACCGCGGTGGCTGAACGCGGGTGATCATCGATCAGGGCCAACTCACCGAAAAAATCACCCGGCTCCAGCAAGGCTATTTCGTGTTCCTCGTCCGTATACGGGCCCAGGCAAATCCTGACTTTACCGGATTCGATTATGTACATCCCCGCCCCGGGTTCTCCCTCCACGAATATCACCTCACCCTCGTGATAGCTGCGCAGATATACGATCTTTTCGATCAGGCGCAATTCCGTTTTGGAAAGGCTGGTGAATACCGGGATACGGCTGATGATGGAGGAAATGGATTTGTCGTGGGTCTCGTGTTTGAAAACGTTTCCCCAGAGGGCGCTCACACTCTTCACACCGTCCTCCAGATTCAATAACGGGACCTGATTGCGAAATTTTGAATTCCAAGGAAGGCTAAAATAATATATATAGCTGAAAGCAATAGCGCAATCAGAATTCGGGATAATCGGCAGCTATTTAACGATTTCAGACTGGATCGGAAAAATCTTGACACGGGAATCGCCATAAAGAAGAATGCAGGGGATACAAAGTCCAGCGTTCAGTCCGGCCACTCAGAAAGCGGGGTATCAGAATGACTGACAGAGTCTTATCGGTAATCGCGGCGATCGCGGTCGCTCTTTCGGTTTCATGTTCCGCCAGTGGACCCGCCAAGTCGTCAACCCAGGGCCCGCCGCCGGTTCGCCAGGCCCCGGACTTTCCCTTCGATTCACTGCGCCGGAACGACCGGGATTTCGTTCCCACCGGCAGCCTTGTCCGGGTCAGCGACAACCTCTACCGCCTGGATGACGCCTGCAACGTCTACCTGGTTAAAAACGGAGACGCCGCCCTGCTGGTGAATTTCGGCACTGGCGCAGTTCTCGACCGGTTGGGAGAAATGGGCGTAACGAAATTGGAAGAAGTGCTGGTGACTCATCACCACCGCGACCAGGTCCAGGGTCTGGTGGACCGGAACGGATACGATTTCGAAGTGACGGTACCGGAGGCCGAGACGCAGTTTTTTGAAGACGTCGAAAACTTCTGGAAGAACGTCCAGATCTACATCAATTACGACTGCCGCTCCCATTGGAACACGATCCGCAAAAGCATCAGGGTGGACCGGAAGGTCAAGGGCGGAGACAGTTTCAACTGGCGCGGCATCGAATTCCGGGTGATCGACACTCCCGGATCGACCGGCGGCTCGGTGTCCTACACCGCCGCTATCGACGGCCGCAAAGTCGTGTTCAGCGGCGACCTGATTGCGGGAAAAGGCAAAGTGACCAACTGGTTCGACCTGCACTGGGATTACTACGGATTTACTCAGGGGATGGAAGCCTCCAAGGGATCGTTCGCGCGGATACGTGAATTCGCCCCGGACGTCCTGCTGCCGTCCCACGGAGAACCGATCGAGAAGCCCGGGGAGGCTTTCGATGCCAACCTCGCCATCTACGATAAACTCAGCGACATGCTGATCCCCAACGAACTGGGCCGTCAGCAACAACACAACCGGCAACTGCTGCCGCATCTGTACTATGTGGGCATGAACTGCTACGGAATCGTATCCGAAAACGGCAAAGCTTTCCTCTACGACTACGGGTACGTAGACAACGATATGCTGCGGGAATTCATGAAGAAGGCGAGGGTCAAGGCGATTTCCGCGGTCAGTTTCAGCCACTATCACGATGACCACAACATCCGGGCCTACGAGCTGTATCACAACGGCTACCCGGAGATCTGGGTTTTCGAAAAAATGGAGGAAGTGTTTGAGCATCCGTCCAGGTTCAAATTGCCCTGTCTGATACCGTTCCCGATCAAGGCCGACCGGGTGCTGCACGACGGCGAGCGGGTGCAGTGGGAAGGATATACCCTGGAGTTCTTCCACATGCCGGGCCAGACTGAATTCCACCAGGGCCTGGTGACCGAAATCGATGGTAAGAAGGTGATGTTCACCGGCGACAATACTTGGAACAAGCTCCAGCCGGAAAAACGCCGGAACGGTCCGGTGGTTCCGCACAACGAGTATTTCCTCGACGGCGGGTTCATCACCTGCGCCAGCCTGATGCTCCACTACCTGCCGGACATGGTCTGTCCGGCCCACACCGAGGAATACTTCCCCACCCGGCCGGACCTGGAAGAGTTTCTCGGCTGGGCCAATGAACTCCGCGAGGTGATGACCGGCCTGATCGACCAGCCGGACCCCAATTTCGGCATGGATTACCGCTGGTGCCGGTTCTACCCCTACCGGACGATCATGGAACAGACCGGAGAGGAATTCACCGTGGAGGTGATACTGCGTAACCATCTGTTCCGGCCGGCCCAGGTGAAGCTGGCGCTCCGCTACCCCGAAGAATCGTTCGAATGCTCTTACCCGGAGCGCATGTTCACGGTGGAGCCGAAAAAGCAGGTGGCCGTGCCGTTCGTGCTGAAGAGAAAGCCGGGTGCCGGAACCGGCCGCAGCGTGCTGACCGCCGACCTGACGATCAACGGCCGGCGGATCGGGGAGTACACCGAGGGTCTGGTGGACAAGTAGCCACAAGTGGCGGCCTTCGGCCGCCTGAGGGTTCGGTGTGCGGAGTTTTGACTGAGAAGTGTGGAATTTTCCGAGCTGCGGCAAGGGGCGGGCCGGCACGGTCATTGCAAGAACTCCCTGGTCGGAAGAACGCCCGGAGGGCGGCGGTGCGCAATGACCGTGCCGGCCCGCTTCCACGGTGAGGCGGTCCTGCCGGGATCCGTACCCGGAAAGTCTTGCGGGCTGGTACTGTCTGGGCCTTTTCGAACTCTGGTGTCAGGTAAATAGCATGCAGACCGATGATAAACTGCTTCTCAGAAGCCTGTGGGCCGTGGCGCTGGCGAGTTTCGTCCTCAAGGTCGCCCTGGCCTTTTACGCCGGCGCCTGGAACTCGGCCCAGGAGTTCGAATATTCGGATATAGCCCGTAACCTGCTGGCCGGCAAAGGCTACGTTTACCACGATCTGGGTGTCGAATATAAAGTCTTCGGCTTTCCACTCTATCCGCTCCTGCTCTGGCTTCTGTTGACCGTTTTCGGCGCCGGCGCCTGGCCGGCCCAGATAGTTGAAATGCTGGCGAGTTCGGCGGCCGGCGTTCTGGCGGGGCAAATTACTTCGATACTGGCCCCGCGACGCCGTCTTGTCGCAGTGGCCGCGGCGGTACTGGCTGCATTTCATCCGGGCGTCGGCTATTATTCCATTTTCAAGGTCCACGAACTTCCGCTGGTTTTTTTCTGGTCTCTCTGGGCCGTGCTGGCCGCGGTGAAACTTGCCGAAAACCCGGGTATCGGCAAGGCAGCCTGGTTCGGCATGGTTCTGGGTACCGGCTTCCTGCTGCGGCCCACTCTGGTGCTGGCAGGTCCGGCGGCATTCGTGACCGCAATCTTAGTCATGAAAAGAAACGCCAGGAAATACATCCCTCTGTTCGCCCTGGCGGCTGCCGTTTCAGCGTCAGTTGCCCTGCCCTGGTGGGTAAGGAACTATCAGGCTACGGGCCGGATAATTCTGATTTCGACGACAAGCTGGTCCACGCTCTGGAGCGGCTTTAATCCGCACGCCACCGGCACCAATTACACGGAGGACGGCAGGCCGCAGCTTTCGGCCAGCCCGGATGTCTTGCAGGAATCCTCGCACCTGAGCGATACCGGGCAGAATGATTATTTCAAAGACCTTGTGTCCGGCTACGTGCGGCAGGACCCGGGTCGAATCGTCACTTTGTTTATAAAAAAATGCGAGTATTTCTGGTGGTTTACGCCCACCCAGGGAAAGGAGTACCGGCAAATCTACCTGTATATTTACGCAATTTATTACCTGGCGCTTATCGGGGGGCTGCTGTTTCTGCCTGCCAGGTTCGGCAAAATGCCGGAGACAGCCAGGTTCATTGCCTGGACCGCGCTGGTATTCCTCGTGCTGGTAATGGCCGTGCATGCAGCCAGTTACGTGGAGGGCCGGCATCGCTGGGGCGTGGAGGGGCTGATAATTTGCCTGTCGCTGACCGGTTATGCCGGGATATTCGGGAAGAGAAATACCGGAAAGTAAAATTTTTTGCATTTTTGTGTAACTAACGCTTGACAAAATGTAAAGTAAACTGTACATTGAAAGTGTAATTTGCGAGATAGATATCAAATAAATCCTAGCTTGGAGGTTTACATGCAGCCACAGGACAAGATGGCCTGGTATACGCTGGTGGGGGTGTATTTGCCAGTTGCCACATATCTCGTGCTGCTGTTTTAG
>JAZDIG010000213.1:0-5781 GCA_043805105.1 Candidatus Glassiibacteriota bacterium
CCCTCGTGCACCCCGGACAGATGGCCGACGATCGTGACCACCCGCTCCTGGGCGCTGTCGCGTAGGCGGGCGACGGTGTAGTCGTTTTCCGCGTTGTGGAAGGTGATGGTTTCCAGGAAGCCGGTCAGCGTTTCCGGCATGATTCATTCTCCTGATCAGATATCGGCGGATACGTGAGGCGTGCGGCGTCAGGCTCAGGCCATTAATTTAACAGCCACAGGCCCGCACGGGCCAGCCGAAAAGAAAAACCGCAGGGTGGATCCCTGCGGTCAGGTGAGGACGACTGAGTTTAGGAACCGTCTCATTTCGCTTTCTCGGCAGGCAGGCAGAGCTTGCTGCTGGTATCCCTGAGCTTCTGCACCAGGCTCTGCACCAGCTTTTTCATGATAGGCGACATCTGGCCCAGATATTTATCGAAGTCGTCTTTATTGATGATCGCCACCTTGACTGGATCCACGGTGCGCACGGTTGCGCTGTGAATGCTGTGTTCCACATCGAGCAGGCTCATTTCGCCGAACATTTCCCCCGGACCGAGCTCGGCCAGCTTGATTTCACCGGTCCGGCAACGCTTGAACACTTCGACTTTACCTTCTCTTATGATATACAGGTTGCTGGCGAAATGCCCCTCGGTAATGATCGTTTCATTTTTTCCAAACACTTTTTCGATGAAGTCCACAGGATTTACCTCACAATTGTTAAAGTTTTCACGAGTTTTTACGATTTATCGGATTTACAGTAAAAATAATATCCGTTCCATAAAAACGCTACAATTGTCATTATACGGCTTCGAATACCGGCCGGGAGGACGCTTGACGTTTAAAAGGAATTCAACAATCAGATCACCCGCCGGTCAGTATTTTCGGCCGCACCCGGACTTTCACATTCCGTCCTTGCTGTTTGTTATTCGGCCCGGCCAGCGGCAAAGGTCCCTGGATTTCGGCCCTGTATTCACTCTTGCCGACTAACGACGAAGCAGAGTTCCGGGAACTTTCTCGCGATCAGAAGATATTGCCGGGGCTGGAAACTCCAAATTAAAAGCCGCTTTCCCCCGGTACGGTGGAAATGCGGCTTTCATTCATGGTGGAGCAGAGGGGAGTTGAACCCCTGGCCTCATCCGTGCGAGGGATGCGCTCTCCCAACTGAGCTACTGCCCCGAAATTTTTTTGACCGGAAGGATAATAATATCGGGTTTCCCGGTTGTAAAGAGTCATTTTTTCAGGAGTTAAAAAATTGTTGAAAAAAACCTTTCATGCTGCACCGTTTTTTTTGATTTTTGCATTGACATTTTACTTCGAGTTCACTACATTCTTGTAGAAGCAATCGAGCGGCAAGTGGCATAATTCATTATCACATATAAAGATAGCGGAATGGTAGCCCCCACCAAGAAGTTTCTGCGGTCGCTCGGGATCAATGTGCTGGGAGGTGTCCTGGCTTTCCCCACCGCCCAAGGTGTCGTTTTCGCCCTCGGCTTCTTCTACTCCCTCCCCACCGGTATCGAAACTTTCATCTTCGTCACTACTTATTCAGGCCTCGTCTGCGTATTCATCTTCAGAGTCTGGGACGACGTCCGGACCTTTTCCGAGGACGCCCAGATCTTTTTCATCCTCAACGATGAAAAAGTCCTGCCCATCGAAACCGAGCTGCATCCCACCGCTCTGAAGCTCTACGATGATGAAACCTACGATCTGTTCAAGATTCTGCTTTGCGGTTTCCCGAGAGAATTCACCGTCACTAAATTCAACCGGCTTTTCTTCCTGAACGGTATCGGCAGCCTGCCCTCTCCCAAGCTGCAGGAGGCGGTCAGCAACCAGATGGAATTCTCCCAAATCCTGGGCCGCCTGAAGTCGGATAACTTCGTTCGCACCGATGGTTTTTCCTTCTCGATTCAGTTTACCTCCTGGGAAGAAAGACGCGAAGAATTGATGCTGAACAAGCCCGAATTCGAAAAATGGCAGGAAATCGCCGGCCAGTTGATCAAGCAAAATCAGAGCTGACCGTTTTTCCGGACAATTCCACCCTCCTTACGCCGTACTTCCCCTCCCGATCAGATTTCATTTCGAGCTCAAGATAATGCGCCTTCTTCCTTGGCCCACTTGAAGCCGGGGAAAATTCCATGTATTATCGGGACTGTGAATTCCGAGGAGGTTTTGCCCGGATGAAGGAAGACGAACTTTTCATGCGTGAAGCACTCGCGCTGGCAGAAATGGCCGGCCGCCACGGGGAAGTGCCAGTGGGAGCGGTGGTGGTCAGCCGGGGGGAGATTATCGGCAGGGGCTACAACCTGACCAGGCGGCTGCAGGATGCCACCGCTCACGCAGAATCGCTGGCGCTGCGGCGGGCCGCGGAGACTATTGGCCACTGGTATTTCCAGGACTGCACGCTTTATGTCACGGTGGAGCCCTGCGTGATGTGCGCCGGCACCCTCATCCTGGGACGAGTCGGCAGGCTCGTCTATGGCGCGGCCGAACCGAAGTTCGGCGCCTGCGGCAGCCTCTGCAATCTGGTGGCGGACACCCGTTTCAACCATCGTCTGACTGTAAGCGCGGGGCTGCTGGCCGAGGAAAGCGCGGCACTACTGCAAAAATTCTTCCGCCGGCTGAGAAACGGCGAACCAGCCTGATGTCCTCTCCCGGCTCTTTTCCGGATGCGGCCCTGGCCGCCAGTCTCCAGAAAAACCGGTTTTCAGTCTTGACAGCCCCGCCCCTTCCCGTGTTAAAATAGCCTTGTCAATAACTTTAGATAATTCAACGGTTTAAAATATGTCCACCGTTCAGAAACCTGCGGATAACAAGGTCAGCCCGCAAGAAGGGCGCTTGAAAAAAAAGCTCGCCGATACCCGGAAGACGGTAGAGAAGCTGCGGAATTCCCTGCGTATCCTGCGACTGGTCATGGACAACCTTTCCGCGGTCTGTTTCGTCAAGGACGCACAGGGCCGCTACCTCTTGATTAACCGGCTGGCCGAAGAAATACTCGGGCTGACCAACGATCAGGTGGTGGGCAAAACGCCGTTCGAAGTCTTTCCGAAAGATTTCGCCACCAGTATCTGGAACGAGGACCTGGCCGTAATCGAATCCGGCAAACCTCTCACCACCGAAGTCCGGCTGCATCAGGACAAGAATAAGATTTACCTGCAGACCAAAACGCCCCTGCTGGGAGAAGACGGCAGCGTGATCGGGATCTGCAACCTGGCTACGGAAATCACCGCGCAGAAGGATACGGAGAATCTCCTGCGGCAGCGGGAAGAAACCGTGATGGCCATCCTCAACGCCTCGGTGGAGCCGATGATGCTGCTGGACACCGAGGGCCGGATACTGAGACTCAACGATACCGCCGCCTTGCAGTTCGAGGTGAAAGTCGAGGAGCTGGTGGGCCAGTCGATCTACGATTTCATGCCAAAGGAGGTGGCGGAAAGCCGGAAGAATTATCACGATATCGTCCTGCAGTGGTCGATGCCGGTGCGGTTCGAAGAGAAGCGCAAGGGGCTCATTTTCGACACCACGATCCAGCCGGATTTCGATGTAAACGGCAAGATCGTTCGGCTCGCCGTCTTCGCGCGCGACATCACCCAGCAGAAAAAGGCCGTAAAAGAGCTCAAGGAGCGTGAGGAAAGGTACGCGAAACTCTTCGACAGCCTCCTGGACGCCGCTTTCCTGATTGACGCCGATTCCGGCATCATCCACGAGGCAAACCACCAGGCCGAAATCCTCCTGGGCCGAAAGCACGACGAAATCGTCGGCATGCACTATACCGAACTCCACCCGCCGGAAGAGATCGAGTCATATCAGCGCCAGTTCGACGACCACGTGGAGAAGGGCACCATGGAAAACGTGGAAGCCGCTATGCTGACCGGTAACAATAGCCGAATACCCGTGATGATGAGCTCCCAGTTGCTGTCGGTCGGCGGCAATGACCATCTGCTGCGTATCTGCCGCGACCTCACTCTTTTCAAGCTGATCGTGGAAAAGCATTCCCGCCCGGCGGCTGCCGATACCCAGAGCTCCCTTGCCGCCGGTATTGCCCATGACCTCGGCAACGTTCTGACCGTCCTGCTCGGCAGTCTCGAAATGCTCCGGGAGAAGAGGGGAAAGGATATTGAGCTTCAGGAGATCTTCAAAGATCTGGAGAATTCCGGAAACACGGCCCGGGAGCTTATCAGGCGACTGCAGCAGCTTGCCGGCGGAGGGCCGGAGAAATAACCGACAAAAATCTTCAAGTTCCCGGGAGAATGCAGCCAGGCCACCTTTCAAACCGCTGCTGTGGAAAACACCCGCGAAGAGGTCATTTCCCTGTGAAAGCCGAAGAAAAAGGGAAGGTCGTCTTTCAGGAGTGCCTGCCGGCGGTGGACTAAGTTATCGCGACTAACCAGCGGCTAAATGAACTACCCCCGGCAAGCCGCGAGGTATCATTAGGTTAATATTGATCCATCTTAGCCCCGCACCACGGGCGACCAGCCGGTCGCCCCTACGACTGACCGGGGAGTGGCGGATTACCCCGGAGCAAGCTCCGAGGAATTCTTTGCGATTAAAATACGAAAGCGGCGCATCCGGTAAATAGATGCGCCGCTCTTATATGGTACCCCTGGGCGGAATCGAACCGCCGCACATGGCTCCGGAGGCCAATGCTCTATCCTCTGAGCTACAGGGGCATTGTCTGAGGTGTCTGCAATATAAATAACAAAATCACCTCGGACGGGCAAGTCTGTCGTCCGGCGGTCAATCTTCCATGGCAACTGTAATCCCGGTCTCCTCGGCGATCAGCTCCAACAGCCGTGGGATCAGCTCCGCCTCTTTCACCCGGCAGACCTGTTCGCCCCGGCGGAACACCACGCCGCTGCCCTTTCCCGCCGCAATACCGAAATCCGCCTCGGCCGCTTCTCCCGGCCCGTTCACCACGCAGCCCATCACGGCCACCTTGAGCGGCAGTTTCACTCCCCGCAACAGCTTCTCCACTTTTTCCGCCATGCCGATCAGGTCCACCTCGGTGCGGCCGCAGCTCGGGCAGGATATTATCTCCACCCCTCGGCTGCGCACGCCCAGGGCCGACAGAATGTGGTAGGCCACGGCGATTTCATCCTCCGGGTCGGCGGTGAGGCTCACCCGCAGCGTGTCGCCGATCCCCTCGGCCAGCAACAGCCCGATACCCACGGAGCTGAGAACTGTGCCGCGCGAGCGCGTGCCGGCCTCGGTCACTCCCAGATGCAGCGGATAGCGGGTTCGGCCGGCGAACAACCGGTTGGCCCGCACCGTGGTGGGAACGTCCGAGGCCTTGATCGAAACCACGATGTCGGTGAAGTCCGCAGCCTCGAGCAGGCGGCAATGGCCGACAGCGCTGGCGCAAAGCGCCTCGGCAGTGGGACCGCCGAAGCGCTCCAGCAGCTCTTTTTCCAGCGAGCCGGCATTGACTCCCACCCGGATCGGCACCCCGCGCGCTTTGGCCTCGGTTGCCAGGAGCCTCACGTTCTCCGCCCGGCCGATGTTGCCCGGGTTTATCCGCAGCTTGGCGACTCCGGCTTCGAGGGCGGTGAGGGCCAGCCGGTAGTTGAAATGGATGTCCGCCACCACCGGCAGCGGGCTTTCCCTGACGATTGCACCGAGCGCGGCGGCCGCAGACTTGTCAGGGACCGCTACCCGCACGATTTCACAGCCGGCCGAGGCCAGGCGGTGGATCTGGCCGAGCGTGGCCGAGGGATCGCGGGTGTCGGTATTGGTCATGGACTGCACCGCCACCGGGTGTGCAGAGCCGAGCGCCACCGCGCCCACCCGCACGCTGATTGTTTCTCTT
>JAZDIG010000214.1:0-3404 GCA_043805105.1 Candidatus Glassiibacteriota bacterium
CCGCGACCGCTGGAATGTTGTAGGTGAGCGGCAGCAGTATCGCGATCGTCGCCGTCGGCCCGATGCCGGGAAGAACGCCGATCAGGGTGCCTACCAGCACGCCGATGAAGCAGTAGAGCAGGTTCTGCAGCGTGAGCGCAATACCGAACCCGAAAACAAGGTTATGGAACAGTTCCATGATAATTGCCTCTTCAGAATCCTTTGATCAGGGGGTAGGGCAGTCCGAGTCCCCAGACGAATACTGCCGTCGAGGCCGCAGTCAGGATCACGGTAAGCAGCAGAGCCTCGATTACCTTGAACTCCCTTCCCGAGGCTGCCGACACAAAGACCAGGGCCACCTGCGCCGGGATGAAGCCCGCCAGATCCATCAGGATGCCGAACAGGATCAGGGAGAAGGACAGCAGGGCCAGTACCCGGAGCGACAAGTGGCCCTGGATCTTCTCACCGCTCCGCAGCCCCACCGCCGTTATACAGACGCCGAATACGATGAGGATCCCGCCCAGAATAGCCGGGAAGAAGCCGGGTCCCATGCGTAATGCGCTTCCGAACCGGTAGTCCTGGGCAATGAACACCGCCGCGGCGCCGATTCCGATCAGCATCATGCCGGCCCAGAAATCCTTGTTAGTGCGTAACTCCAGTTTCATAGGAAATCCCTTACATTGTTGAAGCACTCTCGAGCACTTGCGCCGGCTCCGGAAGGGTTCCGACCGCTCGGCCGCAAATTTTTTTTGAATATCGTAATTTGCCTTTAGATTGCTTCTAATTGCCCATACTGGTGACGTTGGCCTTCTTTACGACGCTTCCCCATTTGGCCATCTCTTGCACAAGGAATGGGCCGAACTCAGCCGTGCCGAGATAGCACGGTTCTGCCCCCCTGTCCCGGAACCGCTTCTGTACTTCAGCCGATGCCAGAATTGTCTTGATCTCTTTGTCCAGCCTGTCGATAATCGGCGCCGGCGTGCCGGTAGGCGTGCCGATCCCATACCAGGAGCTTGATGAGTACCCGGGTACGCCGGCCTCCGCGATGGTCGGCACATCGGGCAGGGCAAAGTGGCGATTCTCTCCGGAAGTACCCAGCGCCCTAAGCCTGCCGGACTTGATATGAGGCAGCATCGATGCTATCGAGCCGAGCGAGGCATTGCAATGGCCCCCGACAAGTTCGATTATCGCGGGGCCGGCGCTCTTGAACTGCTCGATTCTGAAATCGATGTCGGCCATCATCTTGAAGAGCTCGGTTTGAAGATGCGCGGTGGAGCCGGCGCCCGACGATGAAAAAAGCAGCTCGCCGGGCTTCTTCTTTGCCAGTGCCATGAACTCTTTCACCGAGTTGGCCGGAACGCTTGGATGGACCGAGAGCACTGCCGTCCCGCAGCTCGTCCTCGCGATTGGGGTGAAGGCCTTCAGCGTATCGTATGGCAGCTTCTGGAGTGCGGGCTGTATCGCATTTGTAGTAACGAGGAGGAGCAGCGTGTAACCGTCCGGCTCCGCTTTCGCCGCCATTTCTGTACCGATTACGCCTCCCCCCCCCCGCGGTTTTCCACGACCACCTGTTTGCCGAGGCGCTCGGACAATTCGGCGGCGATCAGTCGCGCGTTGGTGTCATTGGCCCCGCCCGGCACGGTCGCAACAATGAGCCGTATCGGCTTGCTCGGATACGCATCAGCCGCTAAGACGGCCGTGACCGCAGAGGCAGCGAGCACTGCGGAGAGCGCAAGCGTTATTCCGAGTGTCCTGAGCAGTAGTGATTTCATATTTGGTATGGGTGTTTCCTTTCTCATGGGTTCCTCCTTTTTCTTTGCAATCCTATCTCAAGTCACCGTTTACTCGAACGACGTCATTCTCTTTAAATTGTAGCATATCCACGCTTTGATCTCAGCCTCAGGCTTTCCAAGGCGGCCGAGTTTTTTATGCTATTTAATTTATATTAGGATGTCAAGGATATTTCTGTCAAGGATATTTCTGAAAAGTCCTCGTAAACTTTAAGCTATTGGAGGTAATTGCAGAAGTCGAATAAACAACCCGCCGCAAGCAGACGGGGTATTCAGAAGTGCGCTAATTGGCGTCTGGCTCCAGCCGTTCCTCCAGAAACGCCTGAACGAGATCGGCTGGGAAGTGCCGGTGCTGGAAGGGTACAGCTGCTCCATTTGATACACCTTATCCATTCCCCTCCGGACTTCCCCCGACGGGTATGAAAGAACGGGATGGCTTGAATTCCACTATGCCTTTGGGGATCTATCGGATTCTATAACGAACTCGTTGATTATTCCGCCCCCTCAAGTCCGAAAAACAGCAGTTTCGATTCCAGTCCGGTCTCTCGGGCGATCTTCGTGAGGTCGGCAAGAGTATCGTCCGGAAACTGCAACCCCTCTTTGGAGAATAATTCCTTCGATCGCCTCCTGCGGGTCGGTGGTGAGTTCTCCCGCGGCGTTGATCGCCCAGCCCAAGGGGATGGGCTGCCGCTTTTGCCGTGCGAGGTATATCTTGCCGCGGGCCACTCCCGTGTTCGCCATGTCCATGACCAGCGGCGCGTGGCGCCCCGCCGGCGCCGCAACGGACCACGGGTTGGTGCCGATGATCTTCCTGCTGCCGCCCCAAGGCGCCATGGCCGGGCCGCCATTGCTCGTGAGCAACATGACGCATCCTTCCCGGGCTCCGATGAGGGTGTAGTACATGCACGTCCCGAAATGGTTGGAATTGCGCACTCCCACTGCCCCGATGCCATGCACCTTGGCACGCCGAACGGCATCCTGTGCCGCGCGGGCGGTTAGCACCTGCCCTGCGCCGTCGTGGCCGTCAATGACAGCCACCGTGCCGGCGTCCACAACAAATTCAGGCTGCGTTACCGCCCGCATAACGCCGTTACGCAGTCGATCCAGATACCAACCGAGGCGCAACACCCCGTGCGACTGGTGCCCCCAGAGGTCCGCCTGCACCAGTGTGTCGGCGATAAGGCGCGCATCGTGTTCGGGAACTCCCGCGCCGGCATAGACGGCGGCGGCGAAATCGATCAGGCGGTCAGGGTCGACGCGGGAAACAGCAGTCATGGGCAGACACCTTTTCTTAAAAAAAGAATCTCAGTTCAACTAAGAACTTGTTATTATGTGAAGTGAGGATAAGAGGGGCGGTCTTGGATGTCAAGGAGAATTCGCGGAGCCGATTCTCCGGGAATTCATGACGCTGCGGAAAAGGATTGAGAGGATAACCAAAAACCCGCCAAGAAGCGCCCAGGGACCGATTCGTTCCCCCACGAAAAAAAACGCCCAAAGGGGATTCAGGATTGGTTCGAGCACAGGGATGAGAATACCCTCCATGGCCGTCACCCTCTTGATGGCAACGGCATAGCATATGTAGGACAACCCCAATTGGAACACGCCAAGGAGCGCAAGCCCGATCCAGTCCGTTCC
>JAZDIG010000215.1:0-12591 GCA_043805105.1 Candidatus Glassiibacteriota bacterium
TACGAGTTCGTCCGGGACATCCCGGCGATAGACCTGCTGTTCGGCAGCCGCCGCCTGCGGGAAGCGATCGACGGCGAGAGCGACTGGGAAACGGTGGTGAAGCTCTGCGCCGGGGATGAAAAGCGGTGGCACGAGCAAGCCCGGGGCAGTCTGTTGTACTGATAGCCGGCGCAGCCGGAAAAGGCCTTGGGAGTTTTGTTTGGCCGCGGAGGTGGGCGGGCTGGCACGTTCATTGCGAAACTGCGGACCGCCGGGACGCCCGGGCGCCGGTAAAAAGCAATGAACGTGCCAGCCCGCCTTGACAAAGCCCGGCGCCGCTCCTTACCTTGAGTGACCTCGTGAGTCAGTAGTCAGGATATTCTCGAAAGGAAGGAAATTGGACCTCTACCATCAGTTTCCCGCGGCCGGCCGCGAACTGGAAGCCTATCTCGCCGGGCTTTATTCGCGCTACCGCATGCTCGACCTCCAGAGCCAGTGGGTGATCCGCGGAGTCCTCAATCAGCGGTTCGCCCGCATGCGGCACCTTATCGAGCGCAGCCTGGCCGGGTTTACAGGCCGGTATAGCTTCGAGCGGGTGGGGGATGAACTCTACCTGACGATCTCCGCCGATGTGGGCGGCCGCGCGCGCCAGAACTGGATGATGCACCTGGTCCTTTTCTGCGTGACCGTTTTGACAACTCTGCTGGTGGGTACTCTTCGCGAAGGAGGCGATCCGCTTGTCAATCCGGCCGAGCTCGCCCTGGGAGTGCCTTTTTCGGCGGCGATTATGCTGATCCTGCTGGTGCACGAGCTGGGGCATTTCTTTGCCGCGCGCTACCACGGTATGGACGTGACCCTGCCGTATTTCATCCCGCTGCCGCCGCCGTTCATTTTTGGCACGGGCGGGGCACTGATCAAGATGAGGTCGCCGATGTACAACCGCCGGATGCTGCTGGACGTGGGCGCAGCCGGGCCGATCGCCGGCTTTCTGGTGAGCGTGCCGCTCCTGGTAATCGGCCTGGTTCACTCGCAGTGGACCCAGTTCCCGCCGCAGTACTTTGTCACCGGCGAATCGCTGCTGTTCTCCTGGCTGGTCGATCTGATCGTGGGAGTGCGGCCCGAGGGCGCTTTCCTGCAGATGTCCTCGCTGGCTTTCGCCGGCTGGATCGGCTTTTTCGTCACGGCCATGAACATGATGCCGATCGGCCAGCTGGACGGCGGCCATATCGCCTATGCTCTTTTCGGAAAACGGCATACACAGATCGCCTACGTCATCTTTTTCGTCATGCTCGTCCTGGGTTTCCTCTGGCCGGGCTGGATTTTCTGGGCGGTCCTGATCCTGCTGTTTATCCGGGTCAAGCATCCTCCAATCATCGATGAGTCCGTAACGCTGGACCCGAAGCGCAAGCTGGTGGGTGCGATCACTCTGCTGATTTTCATCCTGACCTTCATGCCGCAGCCGATACTGACCTGAGAAGCCTGTGGAAGTCGATCCGGAAATGATCGAGCGCTTGGCCGGCTGGCTCGCCGAGGCCCGTAAGGTAGTGGTTTTCACCGGCGCCGGAGTGAGCGCCGAAAGCGGGATTCCCACCTTCCGCGACGCCCTGACCGGCCTCTGGGAAAATTACGATCCGCTGCAGCTGGCTACTCCCCAAGGCTTCCTGGCTGATCCGAAGCTGGTCTGGGAGTGGTACGCTTATCGCCGGAAGCTGATCGCGGAGACTCGGCCCAACCCGGGTCATTTCGCCCTGGCCGAGCTGGGAAAACTGGTCCGGGAGCTGACGGTGGTCACCCAGAACGTGGACGGGCTGCACCGTAAGGCGGGCAGCCGGAAAGTCATCGAGCTGCACGGCAACATCACCCGGGTGAAATGCTGGCGGGGGGATACGGTGGTCGAGGACTGGGACGACCGGAGCTGGACCGGGGAACTGCCGCCGCGCTGCAAACTGTGCGGGGACATGCTGCGGCCGGACGTGGTCTGGTTCGGCGAATCGTTGCCGGAGCAGGAGCTGGCCGAGGCTTTCCGGCTGGCCCAGGAGTGCGACCTGATGCTCGTGGTCGGAACCAGCGGCCTGGTACAGCCCGCCGCTTCGCTGCCGGCAGCCGCCAGGCGGGCCGGCGCACGGGTGGTCGAGGTGAACCGGGAGCCCGGCGAAATCACCCCTTCGGCCCACCTGTTGCTGAAAGGTAAAAGCGGCGAGGTATTGCCGGTGCTGGTTGACCGGCTCAAGCGCCTGCTGGAGGAATAAAAAAGGGCGGCCGCGCCGCCCGCCCAAGCTCTCGTCTCGCCCTGCGCCTCAGACTGCCGCATTCTCCTTTATCGTGCAGACCGTGTTTTTCCCGCCCCGTTTGGCCAGATAGAGCGCCTTGTCGGCCCTGATCAACAATTCTTTCGGCTTCAGCACGTTGTCCTTGGTCAGAGTGTAGACTCCCAGGCTGATCGTCACCTTCAGCGTCTTGTTCCTGGACTTGATCTCGATCTTTTCCACGCCCTTTCTGGTTCTTTCCGCCACATTCATGGCCTGATCGAGGCTGGTGTCAGGCAACAGCAGCACGAACTCTTCTCCGCCGTAGCGGGCGACGATATCGGAACCGCGCCGTGAGGAGCGCAGCACGTCGGAAACCCGCACCAGTACCTCGTCGCCGAGCTGGTGGCCGTAGTTGTCGTTGAAGTTCTTGAAGTCGTCGATGTCGGCGATCATCAGCGCCAGCGGAATCTCCATGCGCCGCGCCCGGGCGAACTCCCGGTTGAGAGTCTCCATGAAGAAGCGGTGATTGTACAGCTTGGTGAGGCCATCGGTGACCGCCAGGGTTTCGAGCTGCTTGTTGAGCTGGTGCAGCTTGGAAAGTAGCTGATCCTTTTCCTCATCGAGCCTGATCCGGTAGGTGATGTCCACGATCCCGACCAGCAGGTTCTTGAACTTGGCTTCCCGGGGAGGGACGGTCAGGTTGAGAAGGGCGTGGATCTGGTTGCCCTTGAGAGTGGTCAGAGTGGTTTCGGCCTGGAAGTTGCTTTCGCCGACAGCCAGGGCGGTAATGAACTTCAGGTAGTTCTTCACTTCCGATTCCGGGTAGAAATCCAATGCCGGACGCCGCAGTTCTTGTTTTTCCCCGGCCTCGAAGATCTTGATCGCCGCCTGATTGACATCGACCACTCTCACCATCTTGCTGGTAACCTGGATGAAATCCGGATTTTTTTCGAGGTACTTTTCCCAGTTTTTGACGCCTTCTTTTTTCAGCTTTTCGAAAACGGCGGTCAGATCGTGGAAATCCAGTTCCAGCAGGGCGACTTCGGCGGTCTGAAAGATCGTCCGGTAGCGCTCCTCGCTCTCCCGCAGCTGATCCTCGGCGTTCTTCCGGCCCGTAATGTCGCGCTGGATGGTGAGGGCTCCCGCCACCTTGCCGTCGCTGTCGTAGAGCAGATTGGAGTTGATCTCCACCCAGGCGATCGTGCCGTCGGCTTTCTTCACCTTGACTTCCTTGTGCCTGATCCGTCCTCCCTTGCCGTCGGGCGTGGGCACCATGCTGGCGACTTTTTCGAAGTTGTCGCTGGTGTAGAGGTCGAGCAGGTGCTTGGCCTTGAGTTCTTTTTTGGAGGCGCCGAAGAATTCCGAGGCCATTTTGTTGCAGTCGATAATGCGGCCGCGAGTATCGACCGTGTAGTAGACGTCGGGAGCGTTGTCGTAGAGGTGGCGGAACTTCCGCTCGCTCTTCTTCATCTGATCGGTGCGCTCACGGATCGTGGCTTCGAGGTTTTTCTTGGAGATCTTGAGTTCCGAGATGAGCTTCTGGTTGTGAAGGCTGATCTTGCGCTTTTCGAGGCCGTTCTCCACGGTCAGCAGGAGCTTGGCCAGCTGCACCGGCTTGATCAGGAAGTCGAAGGCTCCCAGCGAGATGGCCTCGATGGTGAGCTCCAGTGTGGCGTGACCGCTGAGGATGATGGGGACGGTATCGGGGGACCTGTCCTTGATCTGCTTGAGGATGTCGATCCCGTTCATGTCCGGCAGCTTGAGATCGATCAGCACGAGATCATAAGCATGGCTGGTCAGCCGCTCCAGCGCCTCCACGCCGTTGGCCGCCGAATCTACCCGGTATCCCTTGTTCTGGAGGTATTCGACGTAAAGCGATCTCAGCGCCTTATCATCTTCGACAGCCAGTATGAGGTAGTTATCGGTCATTATTCACCGCTGGCAGCGCAATGCAAAGCCTGGCCGGGCACCGGATGAATTTCAGGGCCGGAACTTTTCGATCAGCTGCTTGAGGTCTTTGGGATAACCGTGCTTGGCGGTTTCCTGGCGCAAGATGTCGAGGTTGGTCTGGTAGTCCTGACGCTGCTTTTCGTAAATCACTCCCACCGAAATCCGGTCCGTCTCGTCCGCCACGGTGAACGCGCTGGCCCGGCTGGTCGGATCGTAACCCGGCTCCTGGTCCAGGTAGTGGAGCTGGTTTTTGATGATAACGAATTGCTCCTTGCCTACGAAAGTGACACAGGGGCTCAATACCTGGATGAATGAGAAACCCTTATGCTGGATTCCCCGGATAATCACCTCCACCATATGCTTGATGTCGCCGCTGAATGCCCGCGCCACGAAGGTCGCTTCGCAGCCGACCGCCAGGGCGATCGGGTTGATCGGATATTCGATGCTGCCCAGGTTCGAGGTGGTGGTCTGCATCCTGCCCGGCGAGGTGGGCGAGAGCTGGCCCTTGGTCAGGCCGTAGATATGGTTGTCCATCACGATATAGGTGATGTCGATATTCCGGCGGCAGGTATGCGGGAAGTGCCCGATACCGATCGAGAAGCCGTCACCGTCGCCGCCGGCCGCGATCACGGTCAGCTCCGGGTTGGCGATTTTGGCGCCGGTGGCGATCGGCAGGGCCCGGCCGTGCACCGTATTGAAGCCGTAGCTCTTGAGATAGCCCGGTATGCGGCTAGAGCAGCCGATGCCGCTGAAAATTATCGTGTTTTCCGGCTTCAGCTCCAGGCGGTGGTAAACCTGGCAGAGGGCGTTGAGCACGCCGAAATCGCCGCAGCCGGGACACCAGACCGGTTTTAAGCCGCTTTTGTATTCATCCGGTCGCGGCGCTTTAATCGGAGCTTCCTGAGTGGTAGTCACCATTTTTCCTTTTCCTCCAGGGGCGCTTCTAAGTTCTCAAAGCAGATTCCTGATCTGCTGTAATATTTCACTCACGCTGAATGCAATTGCTCCGCTGCGGCCGTAGTGTGTGGTGCCGGCGGGCAGGTCGAGCTGGGTTTTGAGGCAATTGAGGAACTGTTTGGAGTACGACAGTTCGACCACCAGCAGCTTCTCCAGGCTTTTGAAAAATTGTTTGACCTGTTTGACGTCCAGCGGGAAGATTACCTGCGGCACGAGGGCTTTGACTGCGTGTCCTTCGCTGATGAGGATTTCCACCGCTTCGCGTACCGGGCCCTTGCTGGAACCCCAGGCTATCACTCCCACCCTGGCATCCTCCGGCCCGTAGTGGCGCATGAAATTGACTTCATCGGCGATTGCCTGGAGCTTGCGGTAGCGCTTTTCGTTCATCCGCTGGTGCATCGAGTATTCACTGGTGGGATCGCCCATTTCATTGTGCTCGATCCCGGCCGCCCGATAGATATGCGGGTCCTTGCCGGGAATACTCATCCAGGTGACCCCGCTGCTGGTGAATTCGTACCGTTTGTAGGCTTCCGGTGCAATCCCTTTCGGCCTGGCCCGTTCCCAGGGCCGCACCATGCTCAGGTCCGGGTAGTGGATCGAGCTTTTGCACTGGGCGATGAAGCCATCGGAAAGCACTATCACTGGAATCTGGTATTTTTCGGAGATGAAGAAGGCCTCCCGCATTACGTCGAAGCAGTCGGCCACATCGGCCGGGGCGATAACCACCCGCGGGCTGTCGCCGTGGCCGCCGTAGATAGCCTGCATCAGGTCGGCCTGTTCGCTTTTGGTCGGGATGCCGGTGCTGGGCCCAACCCTCTGGGCATTGACGATCACGCAGGGGATTTCGGCGATCGAGGCCAGTCCGATCAGCTCGGTCATCAGGCTCAAGCCAGGACCGCTGGTGGCGGTCATCGCCTTGGCCCCGGCCAGGGAAGCGCCCAGCACCATGCCCAGGGCGGCGATTTCGTCCTCGGTCTGGATCATCGTTCCACCGTAGGCGGGCATGTATTGGCTGAGCCATTCCATGATTTCGCTGCTGGGCGTGATCGGATAGCCGGCGAAGAAAGTACAGCCGGCCAGCAGGGCGCCGAAGGCGGTGGCGTCGTTGCCGGTCAGCACCACGCGCTTGTCAAGGTTTTCGGCGATTTTAAGCCTCAGCTTCTCCGGGGCCTGCAGGTTGGCCTCGGCGTACTGCTTGCCGGCCTCGAAGGCCCTGACGTTGGCCGAAATGATTTCTTCGCCCTTGTGGGAGAAAGTTTTCCGGATAGACTTTTTCAGCTCGTCCTCCGGCACGCTGAACAGGCCGGACAACAGGCCCAGGGCAACCATGTTCTTGGCAAGCTTGTTGCCTGCCGTTTCCTTGGCGATATTGGTCAGGGGAACGCGGAAGATCTGGGCGGGCTGGTGGCCCACGATCGGCCGCACCGGTTCGGGCTCGCCGTTTTCGCTCTCTTCGATCACCACGCCCCACTCGGCCAGCTCCAGCTCGGTGCCGAAACGCCGGTAGTCTTCCCAGTTGAAAGCCACCAGCACGTCGAGCTTGTCCGGGGGGGCGGACACCTTCTTACTGCTCATCCTGATCTTGCAGCTGCTTTCACCGCCGCGAATCTGGGGGCCGAAACTCTTCAGCATCAGGCATTTCATCCCTTTTCGCGCCGCGGCTGATACGAGCGCCTCGCCGCTGACCATCACTCCATCACCGCCGCTGCCCACAAACCCCAGATTTAATTCGTCTCCACCCATGACGGACCTGTCTCCTCGCTTGGCCGGCCGGTTCCCGGCCTGTCGCATGAACAAAAAACGTCCCGAATGTTGCCATCCGGGAAAGAAAAATTAGTGGATTATGTATTTTCGCAAATTTTCTAATCCGCGTAGATTATATCAGGTTAGTACCGAATTGGCAACAGATTATTACCCTTGTTTCAACTTGGATGTCAGCGGATTCGTCACAAGCCGAGGCTCGCTTTTCGGCGGGCGTATCGATAAACGTTGCGAAAAAAATGCAACCGGGTTTATTAATATCCCCACCGGCGGTCAAATGTTTCAATAACCACGGGGGAAGCCATGCAGGAAAGGTCTTTCGCGAGCGTCCTGGAGCTGTACGAAAGGGAGCTGTTCGGCAGCATTCTGCCTTTCTGGCTCGAACGCGGCATCGACAGCGGTTTCGGCGGTTACTTCACCTGCTTTACCAACGATGGCAACCGGCTGCTGCACCGGCACAAGTTCACCTGGAGCCAGGGCCGGTTCGTCTGGATGCTGGCCCGTCTGAGCCGCAGCCTGGTTGACCGGATCGCGGCCGGGGACCGACAGCGGTATCTGGAGCTGGCCGCCTCGGGGGCTGAATTCCTGATGAAGCACGCCCGTCTGGAGAACGGCAATTGCTCGTTCATCCTCGACCGCTGGGGCCGTCCGATCCTGCTTGACAGTGACGGGCGGGCGCGGAAAGCCGAAGCCGGGGAGGGCTACGACCTGAGTATCTACGCCGACTTCTTCGTGATCTACGGCTTGGGCGAGTACGCCCGGGCCGCCGGCAGCCGCAAGGCCTTCGACTTCGCCTGGGACCTCTACCGTCACGTGCTCGGCAGGCTCGCCGGCGGCAACTACTGCACCGATCCCTACCCGGTGCCGGCCGGCTACCGGGTGCACGGCCAGCCGATGATAACTCTGGAGACCGCTCAGGAGCTGGCCGAAACGGCGGCCGGTTTCGGCCTGGAGCGGGAGACCCGCAGTCTGCAGAGCGATGCCGAACGCTGCTGCCGGGAGATCATGACCCTCTTCCGCCGGCCGGAGAAACGGGCCGTGCTGGAGATGATCGGTACGGATGGGCAGCCGAAAGAAACCTTGCTCGGCCGCTTCATCAATCCCGGCCATACGCTCGAGGAAATGTGGTTCGTCATGCACTGGGCCGTGCGCACCCTCGATGAGAGGCTGTTCGCCGAGGCGGCGGAAACGGTGCGCTGGGCCCTGGAAAAGGGCTGGGACGACCAGTACGGCGGGCTCTTCCTGTTTCGCGACCGGGAGGGCGGGCAGCCGCAAGGGGAAGTCCCGGCCGGGCTGGCGGAGCACGAAATGGTGCGCAAGGTGCGGGCCGACTGGTCGAACAAGCTCTGGTGGGTGCACTCCGAGGCGCTCTACGCGCTCCTGCTGGCGCTGGAAAAGCTGGGCCTGCCCTGGCTCGAGGAATGGTTCTGGAAGGTTCACGAATACACGCTGGGCACTTTCCCCAACCCGGACCGGAAGGTGGGCGAATGGATCCAGATCCGGGACCGCCAGGGCCGGCCGGAGAGCAAGGTGGTGGCCCTGCCGGTCAAGGACCCGTTCCATATCGTGCGGGCCCTGACACTGGCGTTGCCGGTGGTGCAGATGTTGGCCGGGCGGAAGGGGTAAGCCCATCCGCCCGGATTCGCCCGCTCAACCCGGCAGCCACCGCTGTTTAATACCTAATTTGAGAACAAATTATAAAATCCCCCTCGATCCCCCTTCTGCGAAGGGGGAGGAAGTCGCCTCCCCCTTTATCAAAGGGGGCAAGGGGGGATTTTAATAGATTAATCTCTTTTGAATCCTTTATGTTTGTTGTCAAATGTGTGTAAGCTGTCGCCAAAACAAATATACCGGCAATAAAAAGGGCGGCCGGAGGCCGCCCTTTTTTATCCCCGGCAGTCGAATGCCGGCCTTAAGCCGGTGATTCCCCCTCCACCGCGATCAGCCGGCCGTGCTCGTCGATCAACCCCCGCCGCACCGCCTCCCGGCGCACCGGTCCCCACCAGCCGATCGGCAGGGTGCGGACGTAGTAGCGTACCAGCAAGTTCATGTCATCCGGCCTGGTCAGGAAGGTCACCGGGATGTACACCAGTATGCCCAGCAGCAGCAGGCTCCAGAACTGCTGGTAATCCGGCAGCTCGGGGATCACTCCGTAGGCCGGCAGCACCCACACCACCAGCCAGCTGAAAGCCAGGTTCGCCAACCAGCTCGACAGGTAGCCCCAGGCATTGAACCGCCACCAGACCACCTGCAGGATCGAAGGCAGCCAGATGCCGGCCGCCATGATCCAGAGGGCGAAAATCAGCCACTGGGTGATCGATTCCATCATCAGCCCGTAGAAGAACGACCCCACGAGCAGGCAGAGGGTGCTGACCCGGCCCACCCAGACCAGCTGCTTCTGGCTGGCCTTGGGATGGATATAATGGTGGAAGAGGTCGCGGGTGAAGTACATGGCGCCCAGGTTGAGATGCGTGGCGATGGTGCTGAAATGGATGGCCAGGATGCCGGCGAAAAAGCAGCCCACCAGGCCGGCCGGGAGCACCTTGAACCCCATCACGTACCAGGCCATCTCGCTCTTGGACGAATCCTCGATGTTGGGAAACATAGTGAAAAAGCCCAGGATCGCCACGGCCCAGAGAGCGTTGCGGGTGAGGGTGAAGAAGGTGCCGGCCCAGATCGAATAGCTGGCGTCCCGCACCGTGCGCGCGCTCTGGATGCGCTGGCTCTCCACGTACCAGTCGATCGAGGTGCCCATGCCGAACCCGCCCAGCACGGCGATGAATACCATGGTGACAAACCAGGCTAACGGGAAATCGCCGCTCCAGAAACCGGTAAAATGGAAAGGATTGGCCCGCCAGGTCTGGCCCAGGTCCGCCAGCCGTTCCATGATCGCACCCGGACCGCCCGCGGCTACGATCTGCCAGACCGATACGATAATGATCAGCGCGCTGGCGATCACCCCCTGCTGGAAGTCCGCCATCACCACGCCCCAGTAGCCGGCGAACAGCACGTAGATCGCGCAGATCGAGCTGAACAGCACCAGTCCCACCCATTCCGGGTAGGCCGGGAATAGGAGGTGGAAGACCTTGCCCATGGCTATCCCCACCCAGCCGAGGATGAACATGTTCATGAAAATCTGCCAGCCCGCCAGCCACCCCCGCAACAGCTCCGCGCCCATCCCGCTGTAGCGCAGGACCTGCCATTCGGCCTGGGTGTAAGCCAAGCTGCGCCGGAAAATCCGCGTGCTGATCAGGCTGGAGATCGCGCACCAGGCGCAGAAAAACGTGTACCAGAGGCCGGAAAACCCGTAGCGGTAGATCACCCCGCCGATCCAGATCGGCGTGTCGGTGGCGGTGTGGGTGGCGTAGACGCTGGTAGCGGGCAGCCACCAGGGCAGGGCGCGGTCGGCCAGGAAGAAGTCGCTTTCGCTGCGGGAGGCCAGCCGGTAGAAAAGTATGCCGCAGGCCACCATCAACGCGATGTAGGCGATGACCCAGAACCAGTCGAGGGCGGTGAAGGTGATCATGGGAGCGGAGCCTTATCGATAAAGTGAATAGCCACTCGTGCTTGCAGTAACGGACAGGGATTATAATTAAGCCAGACCGCACTACGGTGTCAATAAATAAGAAATGACCTACCTCTGTATCAAGCTGTTCCTCCCGGCTGCCAGCTCGGGCCGGCTCACCCGCGCCCCCAGCCGGTACTTTTCGCAAGGCTTCCAGCTCTTGTCATTGAATGAAGAATCCCTCCAGCCGGCGGGTTCCGCACTCGCCTCCACCCCCCGCCAGCCGTCCCCGCTCTGGACTGTCGAAACCACCACGCCCGCACTGTCGAAAATTTCTCCGTAAACGTTCACCGCCGGCACTCCGCCCTCGTAGTTGTCCACCTCGGCAGCCAGCTCGTTCACTCCCGGCCGCAACAGGCTCGTTACCTCGAAAATTTTCGCCCGCTCGAGCTCCACGATCAGCGAGAGCGACCGCCGGGCCACTACTTCGCCCACCCTTTCCCCGTTGATCCAGAGCCGGCCGTGGCCGGCGGCCATTAATTGCAGCAGGGCCTTTGCCGCTGGCAGGCTGTCCGGCAGGGTAAAGCGATAGCGGAAATACGAGCGGCGTACGCTCTTTGTCCGGCCGCGGACGCTGCTGCCTTCCGGGGCAAGCCAGCGCGAACCGAGGTCCGCCGGCTGAGGCAGGTCGCCCACGGCGAGGCTTTGCACCGCCTGCGCCCAGGAATCGATCTGACGGTCCAGCAGGCCGAGGTTATTCTCCAGGCCCTCCGGCCGGTTGACACTCAGCCAGAGGCGTTGGTAGTCCCGCCGGATTTCGCTCATTTTTCGGTGCAGGTCCAGCGCCTGCGAACGCAGAGCTTCCACTTGTCCGGCGGTGAGGTTGCCGCGGACGGCCGCCTCGTAGCTGGCGTTCCAGAGGTATTTTTTGGCCAGGGCGGACCCGCAGCCGGCGGCGAATGAAAGCACGTCGAAATACCAGAGGTTGGCCGTGGCGTTCCGCCGGCCGGATTCGATCAGCTCCCCGGCCCTCTGCATCGATTCGGCGAGCTTTTCACCCACCCGGCCGGGGTCGCCCTTTTCCCCCACCGGGCCGGAGGTGCTGGTCCCCAGGAGCGGATGGCGCCACCAGTCATAGAGGGTGGAGCCGCGGCCGAGACCGGCGAGCAGACGGTTGGCCTCGACCAGACCGGCCGGGTCGGCGATGCCGGTGAAGCTCCTCCAGAACGCCCGCTCGATCCCCTCCCGGTCCACCTCGTTCGGGTTCCAGCTCACCGCGGCGGCGAAAGCGTAGCCCCAGAGGTTGAATTGGCGCAGGCTGAACGCGCCGTTGTCGCACCAGCTCGACACCAGGCTGCCCAGGGCCCCGCTTTCGATCCCCTCCCGGGTCAGGTATTCGATATTGGTCAGGGCACCCTCCCAGTCCGGGTAGAGCCGGTTGTAGTTACGCACCGAGGGGCTTACCACCACGTCGAAACCGGCCCCCCGGAATTTCTTCACACTTGGGTAACTCCGCGTCGCCTCGTAGTGCCAGTCCACGATCACGATGTCGCGGGGGAGACGAGCCAGGATGGAGGGCTGGCCCAGGAGGATGTCGCCGTACATCAACATCCGCTTGCCCAGGCCGGCCAGCAGGCCGTGGACCCGGTCGTAGTGGGCGGCGTGAGTGCCGGCCAGGCCGAGCCTGGCCACCATCTGGCGGCTCGCTCCCCGGCCCACGTCCCAGCTCTCATCGCAGCCGGCGTGGAAAAAAGGATCGTCGAATGCGGCCGCCGCCTGGGCCAGGGCGTCTTTCAGGAAAACGTAGGTCTGTTCCAGGGCCGGACTCAGGCACTGCCCTCCCGGAAATTCCGCCATCCCGGAAAAAGCCGGCTCAAGCAGGGCGTTTTCATAGTGGCCGAGAGTCTGAAAGATCGGGATCACCCGCACGTGAAAGCCGGAGGCGTATCCGGCAAGCTCTCGCGCCTGAGCGGGAGTGAGCGTGCCCCGGCCGTCGCCGAACTCCGGGCGGCCGTCGAGCGCGAACATGTCCTCCAGGTACGGCATGTTGAGGTTCAGCTTGTAGCGGGCCAGCAGGCGGACCAGCGCCTTGAGGTCGTCCAGGGTACTGATCTGGCCCCGGCTGAGGTCGTCGCTCACTCCCCGCAGGCCGAGCGCGGGCCGGTCCTTCACGCTCAGGCCCGGCACGTA
>JAZDIG010000216.1:0-5970 GCA_043805105.1 Candidatus Glassiibacteriota bacterium
ACCAGTCCGGTGCGCTGGAGCGAATCGGTGCGGGCCATGCTCGCCTCCGGGGTGACACGCTTCGTGGAAGTCGGACCCGGAAACGTGCTTTCCGGACTCTGCCGGCGGATCGAGCGGAACGTGGAAACGGTTACAGTCGGCAAAGCCGAGGAAATTCAGCAATTTACTGCCTGATAAAGGTTTGGTCTTTACAATTCGCCGGGGAGATATTAATATGTTGCTTGAAAATCAGGTCGCGCTGGTTACCGGAGGCGGCAGAGGTATCGGCCGGGGTATCGCCGGGAAACTTGCCGCCGAGGGAGCCGCGGTGGCGATTGTGGATATCGACCGCTCAACGGCGGAGGCGGCTGCGACCGCAATCGGCTCCGGTGGAGTCAGGGCCGGGGCCTACGTCTGCGACGTGAGCCATTCCGGCCAGGTGGCGGAAGTGGTCGACCGGGTGGTGGCTGATTTCGGCCGGCTCGACGTGCTGGTCAACAACGCCGGTATCACCCGCGACAACCTGTTGATGAGGATAAAGCCCGAGGACTGGGACCTGGTGCTGGCCATCAACCTCAAGGGCGCCTTCAATTTTATCCAGGCGGCCTGCCGTCACCTGCTGAAACAGCGCTCAGGCTCCATCATCAACATCTCTTCGGTGGTAGGGCTGATGGGTAACGCGGGCCAGGCCAACTACTCCGCGTCCAAGGCCGGCCTGTTGGGCCTGACCAAATCCGCGGCCAAGGAGTTCGCTTCCCGGGGGGTCCGGGTCAACGCCGTGGCGCCCGGATTTATCGAAACCGAAATGACGGCGGGCCTGCCTGAGGAAGTCAAAAAAGGCTGGCTCGATGGTGTCCCGCTGGGCCGCGGCGGTACAATCGAAGACGTGGCCAATGCCGTGGTTTTTCTGGCCGGACCGAATTCCTCTTACCTTACCGGTCAGGTGATTCAAGTTGACGGTGGAATGATAATGTAACTTTTGATTTGACCGATAGTACATTCAACCATTATCCCGGAGGATGATAGATGTCCGATTACGCAGCCAAGGTTAAGGAAATCATTGTCGAGAAACTGGGCGTGGATGCTGAAAAAGTCACCGATAACGCTTCTTTCGTCGAAGACCTCGGTGCCGACAGCCTCGACACGGTCGAGCTGGTGATGGATTTTGAGGAGGAATTCGACCTGGAGATTCCGGACGAGGAAGCCGAAAAGCTGACTACGGTCGGCGCTGCGATCAAGTACCTCGAAGAAAAACTCGGCACTAAGGAAACCTGAGCCAGTCCAGCCCGGGCAATAGTGGATGCAATTCCATCAGCGAGGCAAGTTCGAATCCGGATCGCGGGCAGGCCAAGAAGGTGGAATTGTTCCTTTTTACAGGGTGGCGGATATCGCAGGCAGCCGGGAAATTAACCGTAGAGTGAACGGCTGGGCTTTGTTTCGCCAAGCGATTATAAGGAATGGATGATGGGAAGAAGAGTAGTAATAACGGGCTTAGGCGCCATAACTCCGGTCGGTAACGACGTCGACTCTTCCTGGAAGAATATCCTGGCCGGCAAGAGCGGCATCGATACGATAAAAGGTTTCGACGTCAGCGGTTTCGAAACACGGTTTGCCGGCGAGATCAAGGATTTCGATCCGGGAAAGTACATGGACCGCAAGGAGCTCAAGCGCACGGACCGTTTCGTTCAGCTGGCCGTGGCTGCAAGCTGCATGGCCATGGAGGATGCCGGCCTGGTGGTTACCGATCCTGAGGAACAGGCGCGTTTCGGCGTGATTATCGGCTCCGGCATCGGTGGAATCGAAACCCATCAGGTCCAGCATACCCGTTATATCAACGGCGGCCCCAGCCGGATCAGCCCGTTCTACGTGCCGATGATGATTTCCGACATGGCTGCCGGCTACGTCTCGATCCACGTGCAGGCCAAAGGTCCCAATTTCTGCACGGTTTCGGCCTGCGCTTCCGCCGGGCACGCGATCGGCATGGCCTTCCGCTCGATCAAGTACGGCGAGTCTGACCTCATGCTCACCGGCGGGACAGAGGCCTCGATTACGCCGATGGGCCTGGGCGGATTCTGCGCCTGCAAGGCGCTGTCGACGCGCAACGACGATCCGCAGGGCGCCTCGCGTCCTTTCGACGCCACCCGCGACGGCTTCGTGCTGGGCGACGGCGCCGGGGTCCTGTTGCTGGAGGAGTACGAGCACGCAAAGGCCCGGGGAGCGAGGATCTACGCTGAAATTACCGGAGTCGGCAATACGGCCGACGCTTACCATATCACCGCGCCGGTACCCGGCGGCGATGGAGCGGCCAGAGCGATGAAGGCCGCGATCCGGGAAAGCGGCACGCCCCTGGAAGAAGTGGATTACATCAACGCCCACGGCACTTCCACCGAACACAACGATGCCACGGAGACCCAGGCGATCAAGACAGTATTCGGCCCCCACGCTGAAAACGGCCTGGTGATCAGCTCCACCAAGTCGATGACCGGCCACCTGCTGGGCGCCGCCGGCGGTATCGAGGCGATATTCACCGCTTTGGCCATTTACCACGGGATGGTACCGCCCACCATCAACTACCGGACCCCCGATCCGGCCTGCGACCTTGATTACTGCCCGAACCAGGCCCGTCAGATGAACATCAGGTCGGCCCTGTCTAACTCTTTCGGCTTCGGTGGCCACAACGTGACGCTGGCGTTCAGAAAAATCTGACGGCAACCGGAGCGCCGGCCCGGGAAAACTCCTTTCCGTCGCGCCTGGCAGCGTGCCGGATCGGGAAAACAGGGATATTAAATGCTGGCTTGGCCATTCAGGATAGTCAGAAACCTTTTCACTTCCGGCCGGACCAGAAAAGACCGAGAAAAGAAACTGAGCCGTCTCGAGCAGAGCATGAGCTACTCGTTCAGGAACAAGAAGCTGCTCGAAACGGCTTTGTCGCATCTGTCTTACGTCAATGAAACCGGCGGTAATTACCAGGACAGCAACGAGCGTCTTGAATTTCTCGGCGACGCCGTCCTGGACCTGATCGTATCCGAATACCTTTTCAGCCGGTTCAACAGCGCCCGTGAAGGCAAGCTGACCCGGATCAAGAGTGCGATCGTGTCCCGGAGCGCATTGGCCGCCCGTGCCGACCGCTTCCACCTCGATGAATTCGTCATTTTCTCCAGGGACAGCTTCGCCGACCTCAAGCGCGGCAGAAAATCTGTCATCTCCAATTCACTGGAAGCCATAATCGGTGCGATCTACCTCGATGGCGGACTATCCGCCGCCCGCCGCTTCGTTTACGGCAAACTGCTGGACAGCGGCAAGACCGAGCTTGGCCTGGATTCACTGGATGAGGCAAAAAACACGCTGCTGCACCTGACCCAGGTCAACTTCCACTGCCAGCCATCCTACCGGATCGTCAAGATCACCGGCCCGGAGCACGCCAGGGAGTTTATCTGCGAGGTGAAAATCAAGGAGAGGATCATGGGCCGGGGGGCTGGGCCGAGCAAGAAGGAAGCAGAGAAAAAGGCGGCGGTCCAGACCCTGGAGCAGCTTTCCGAGATGGACAACATAGAATATGATAATGAGACCAGTGAATAAAGGAAAAACATTCTGGGGGAGAAAAGATGGACTATTTCCTGACTGAAGAGCAACTCGAAATCAAGCGGCTCGCCAGACGTATCGCGGAAACTCACATTTTGCCTCAGCGCGAACAGCTGGACCGCAGTGCGGAATTCCCGCACGCGATCATGCAGGAAATTGCCGAAGCCGGCTTGCCGGCGATTTACATTCCCGAAGAGTACGAGGGGATCGGTGGGGGAGTGCTCGATCTGTGCCTTGCCACCGAGGAGATCAGCCGGGCCTGCGGCGGCGTGGGCGTCACCTATGCCGCCAGCGCCCTCGGCAGTATTCCGATCATAATCGGCGGCAGCGATCAGCAGAAAAAGAAATACCTGCCGCCGATCGCCGCCGGGGAGCACTATGCGGCGTTCTGCCTCACCGAGGCGGGCGCGGGCAGCGATGCCGGCAACATCCAGACCACGGCCCGCAAAGTGGGTGAAGATTACGTGATCAACGGCACCAAGCAGTGGATCACCAATGGCTGCGAGGCCCACACTTACACGGTTTTCGCCAAGACCGACAAGGAACGCGGCGCCCGTGGCATGTCGGCTTTCGTGGTGGAAAAGGGCAATCCCGGCCTCAAGTTCGGCAAAAAGGAAGACAAGCTCGGCATCCGCTGTTCCGCCACCTACGAAGTGATCTTCGAGGATTGCGTGGTATCCAAGGAGGACTTGCTGGGCCGTGAGGGCGGCGGGTTCGGCATCGCCATGCGCACCTTCGAAAAGTCCAGGCCGGGAATCGGCGCCCAGGCGATCGGGATCGCCCAGGGGGCTTTCGACACGGCGCTGGATTACGCTCACACCCGCGAGCAATTCGGCCAGCCGATCCTCAACTTCCAGGCCGTTTCGTTCATGCTGGCCGACATGGCGATCCAGATCGAGGCGGCGCGGGCTCTTACTTATCAGGTGGCCCGCATGATCGATTCCGGCTCGAAGAACTACGGCAAGGAAAGCGCCATGTGCAAGGTGTTCCCCTCGGATGTGGCCATGGCGGTCACCACCGATGCGATCCAGATCATGGGCGGCTATGGCTACATGAAGGATTACCCTGCCGAAAAATACTTCCGAGACGCCAAGATTACCCAGATTTACGAAGGCACCAACCAGATACAGCGCAGTATCATCGCCTCGGCTCTCGTGCGCGAGCTGGCGAGCCGGCAAAGGGGGTAGGAAATCGCTGTGGCACAGAGTGTGGGGGGATTTCGCGACCGGCGTCTGGAGGCGATAGCCGAAAAAGTGGACCGCGGCGGCCGCCTTGGCCGAGAGGACGGGATCGCCCTCTTCCACACGGACGATATCCTCGGTCTGGGCCGGCTGGCCGAACAAGCCAATCGGCTGAAAAACGGAGACCGGGTTTACTATATAAACAACCTGCACCTCAATTACACCAATGTCTGCGTAAACAATTGCCGGTTCTGTGCCTACCGCAAGGATGCAGACAGCCCGAGCGCCTTTTTCCTCGATGTGGACAGGATTCTCGAGAAAGCCCACGCGCTCTGGCACGACCGGGTGCGGGAGCTGCACATCGTGGGGGGCTGCCACCCGGAGGCACCCCTGGAGTATTACAGCGAGATGATCCGCCGGCTTTCGGCGGAATTCCCCGGCATGCACATCCAGGCGTTCACCGCGGTGGAGATCGACAATATGGCGCGGGTGGAGGGGATAGACGTTCGACAGGTCCTCGAACGGCTGCGGGAATGCGGGCTGGGCTCGCTGCCGGGCGGCGGCGGTGAAATATTCAATCCCGGGATCAGAACCAAGATCTGCCCGGAAAAGATCAGCGGCGAGCGTTACCTGGAAGTGATGCGGGAGGCCCATCGGCTGGGCATCCCGACCAACGTCACCATGTTGTTCGGCCACATCGAAAAAGCGGCCGACCGGGTGGAACACATGCTGGCGGTCCGCGAGCTGCAGGACGAGACCGGCGGCTTCAACTCGTTTATCCCGTTACTGTTCCATCCCTGGAACACGCAACTGGAGAAGCTCGGGAAGACCAACGGGATCGAGGTGATGAGAACCATTGCCGCGGCCCGCCTGCTGCTGGACAACGTCCGGCACATCAAAGCCTTCTGGATCATGCTCGGTGTTCCCCTGACCCAGATGGCGCTCTTTTTCGGCGCGGATGACGTAAACGGCACGGTGGTGGAAGAGCGGATCACGCACGAGGCCGGGGCCGACACGCCTCAGCACCTGCCGGATGAAATGCTGATCAACCTGATTCGCGAGGCGGGGCGTACGCCGGTGGAAAGAGATACGCTTTACAACCGGGTGGAACGGGATTAGCCGCCGGAGAAATCTCATCCTGTGGGAGCTCCATGTCACGGGCCGGGCTTGCCAAAAAAATATTCATCCTCCTCGTGCCGCTGAATCTGGCCTTCAGCGGGTCTTCCTA
>JAZDIG010000217.1:0-11947 GCA_043805105.1 Candidatus Glassiibacteriota bacterium
CTGAGGACCGATTTCATCGGAACCATCCCGATACCGCTACTGCAAAATACACCAGTACGCGCGGAATGTTTTATTTGACTGCTATCCGGCGGAACGGCCAGCCGGGGGAAGAGATCGTCCCCGGTCGAGGCCGGGAGCCGGAAGAAGGCGGTCGGACGGCCCTTTGGCGGAATAAGAAAGGATTCAGAGGCCGGTCGTTTTGCCGACCTGCTTAATCTTTTCGACGTAACGGTCCACTCCCCGTCAGCTCCCCTGGAGTGTTTTGGCTGCCTTGAAAAAAAGAGACCAGAATCATCATGCTCGAATGCAGGAATGAATCTGGTCTACAATAGTATTATGGAATTGTCCGAGAGTGCAAACCGGCTTGTAGCGGTCGGGCCAGGACTCACGGATCTTCCGCATCTGCGTAACTGGTCCACAAGCGGCCGGCCGCTTTATTTACCGACCTCGAAGAAAGTGACTTCCGCAGTGGAACCATAAACCTTGGCTCGCACCCGGATGTCACCCGGTAGAGTTGTCGGCGTCAGGGTCACCTCCGCGTAACCTTGCGCATCGGTCGCTACGTCCGAAGTAGAAAGCCGGGCATTGCCGTCGATAATTTCGAACTGAACCCTGACTGCCCCCTGCTTTACTCCGTTCTCATCGGTGACGAAAACTCGCAGCGGCTGGGGGAATGGAGCGTCCACCAGACTGTTCTGATTGTTGCCGGAAACGATACTTATTTTGTAACTGATCGTAGGAACGGTTCCACCCTGGTTGAGCGGCTCTTTACTGCAGGAGTTGAAAACAGCGGCGGCGATTACCAAAGCACTGATAGTCAAAAGGGTCCGGTGAATGGTCATGTATTCCTCCATCTGGTGATTATTTCCGAGGTTGAATTAATATACACCGCAAATTTTTCAATGTGCGCCAAATTAGCAAGGAATTCCTTCGCGCACAATACCGTCTGCGATCAGCGGCCGGTCAGACTGGCCAAGCGCCTTTCGCACTCGATCATCGAACGGACGGTGTGGTAGTTGATCTTCCACTGGTGTCCCATGTAATCCCAGATCACCCGGTTATCCTGATCCAGCAGGGGCAGCCATTCGCCGACTTCGTGGTTGATCATCCGGTCGAAGACGAAGCGGTGGACGATCCGGTAGGCCTCGGCGTATTTGTCCTCCCCGAATCGCCGGCAGCCATCGAGCATGGCTATCAGAGTTTCGGCCTGCTGCCAGAACTCCTTGTTCCGTTCCCTGGCCGGTCCCCGCCGCGGTCCCTCGCAGTATACGCCCCCCCGTTCGCGGTCGATGCCGAATTCGAGGCAATGCTCGTAAAGTTTCTTGATGGTCGGGTCGAATCTGCCGGTTTCGAGGCCGAGTACTTCGGCTGAAAGCCCCAAGAGCCAGCCGAATTCGACGTTGTGGCCGTAGGAGGTGTTGTCCAGGGGCCGGCCGGCCAGGTCCTCGGCCTCGCGGTCCGAGCCCCAGACGTTCTTGAAGATAATCGCCCGCTGCGGCGTGAAATCCCCGCTGAACTGGGCGATTCCAGTGCCGGACCCCGGATGCAGCATATGACCCGTGATCAGCTCGATCACTTCCAGCGCCTTCTCCCGGTGCCGCGGCCGGCCACTGGCGGCGTAGAGGTTGGTCAGCGCCTCCATCAGGTGCATGTGCACGTCGAAACTCTTGCGGTCGCCGCCGTAGGCCCCGGGCCGGCAGCGCCGCCAGTCTTCCTCGAAGAACTCCCACCAGCCGCCGTGCTCGGTGTCGGCGGCTTTGCTTTCGAGCAGGTCGAAGGCGCCCTCGGCCACCTCCAGCCAGCGCTGGTCGCCGCTGGCCAGGGCCAGCTCGCTGAACCCGTAGATCACGAAGCAGTAGCCGTAGATTATTTTCTTGCGGTCGACCGGTGTGCCGTCCCGCTCGACGATCCAGAACCAGCCGCCGAGCTCGCGGTCGGCGAAATGCTCGAGCACCCATTCGGCCCCGCTCCGGGCCCGGGCCAGGAACGATCCGTCCGGGTCCATGCCCGAACGGTGCAGGCTGCTGAACGAGTAGATCAGCCGGCAATGGGCCAGCAGGTTCTTATTCGTATCGCCGGTGGGCCGGCCGTGGCGGTCGAAGCAGGTGAGGAAGCCGCCGCACTCCGGGTCATCGCCGTGCCCGCGCCAGTACGGGATCAGCTCGTGGTGCAGGTGCTGCCTGACTTCGTCGAGCAGGGGTACGAGATCGATCTTCATCGGTTCGCTCATTCTTTCTGGATTTTTCGGGAATTCTGATCCGCATTGTTCATGAATTGTTGTTCTGTTTTACAAACGCCGCACGGGAGGGCGCAGCCCCGATAAAATCGGGGCGCCCCTTTGCACCCTTCTACATCAGGAGGGCAGGTCGTCCTCAGAACGGCATCGGCCGCTTTTCGAAGCGGGCCACCGTCTTGCGCGGGATGAGCCTCGATTCGTCGATCCCCCTGGCCCGCGCCCTGGTCACCAGGTCCTCCACCAAGCCCCGGTTTTCGTGCGGGTTGTGGTAGGCCGCCAGCAGAGCTTCGGGATCGATGTTGTCCACCACGCCGCCGGCCAGCTCGATGGCGTTGATACTCTTGACGATGGCCGCCTCCACCGGCATCTTCTCCGGGTTGAGGTCGAGGCCGAAAAAGCCGCGGTAGCAGTAGAGGCGCAGGACGAAAATGAGGGCTTCGAGGCTTTCGGGGGCGACCACACCGGGATTCAGGTCCTGGTCGAAATTGCCCAGGGGCTGGGCGTTCCAGTGGGTATGGCCCAGGCGGCCGTCGCGCAGCACTGCCGCGAAGCTGCCCGCCACCTCCTCGAAGCCCATCCGCACGTGGCCGATTTCCGGGTTGAGGCCCACCAGGCAGTGGCCTTTTTCCAGGAGCTTAATGTTCTTCGGGTTTTTGAGCCGTTTTTCCACGTTGCGGGCCATGAGGATGCCATCGGCGGTGTTGCGCCAGATGTTGTTGATCGCCGGCTCGTACGGTTTCGGCTCGATCACCACCCTCACCCCCGGCACCTCGTCCATCGCCTCGGCCAGGGCCGCCTCGAAGCGGTCCCACATGTCGAAGAAGTCGGTGCCCAGCGGGTAGGTATAGCCGTCGATACCGGGCCAGCAGACCGCCACCGGGGGATAGCCCTGCCTTTCGGCGATGGTTTTGCAGAGCTTGAGCTGGTTGACCGTGTGTTCGGCGTATTTCTTACGCACCTTGGCTATCGGGCTGGAGGTGGTGCCGAACTGGCTGTCCACCGCCCGGAAGTCGCCCCCGATCCCGGCTACCACCGACACAGTCACTCCGCTCTGCTGGCGCAGCTTGTCGTACAGTTCGAGCGTTTCCCGGCTGATTTCCCAGGGATCGTGGGCTTCCACCGCCTGCAGGCCGAACTGCGCAAGCTCGGCCGCTATCTCCAGCCGGCGGGCCAGCCCCATTTTCTTTTTGTAGGAGCCGTGGAAGCGCGATGAATGTTCGCCGAAAAACCAGATTCCGGCCGAATAACGAGGCTTGGGCGGGTTTTTCAGCAGTTGGGCTCGCTTCGCCGGGGGCTGACGGAGAGCCTGGGCGCGGATGTCCACCAGGCAGGCGCCGGGTACGGGCTGCCCGGCGGTTTCGATCACGCTCTGGTCGAACGGTAGCTCCAGGCCGTAGTTGTCGAATTCGCTGTATTTGATCGCCATGACGGTTTCCTCCGGGGATTGTTAAGGCACAAAAGCGCGGAATATTCAGGGACTGATTCCGAATTATAATATTCGTCGGCCCCGTCAGATTCAATATTGTTGAGACGGCGGGCATAGATGCTTAATTTGTTCAGACACCGGCAGCGTCCTCCGGGTGGCAAGCCGACCGGAATCATTACGGCCCGGGCCGGCGGCGATGAGGCGCTCTAACCATCCTGATTAAATAGAACCGGCGGAGTCACAATCATGACCGACAGACAGAAATTATTGGACGCAATCGACCGCAAGGGCGGCGGCCGGGTGCCGGTGGATTTCGGCAGCACGGCTGTGACCGGCATGCACGCCAGTTGCGTAGCGATGCTGCGCGACTACTACGGCCTGGAAAAACGGCCGGCCAAGGTGCACGAACCCTACCAGATGCTGGCCCTGGTGGAGGAAGACCTGCAACAGGCGCTGGGAGTCGACACCCAGGGCGTTTTCCCGCGCAACACCATGTTCGGCTTTGCCAACTACGCTTGGAAGCTGTGGCGGATGCCGGACGGGCTGGAGGTGCTGGTTTCGAAAGACTTCAACACGACGGTGGACGCAAACGGAGACACGCTGATCTATCCCCAGGGCGACACCGCTGCTCCAGCCAGCGGCAGGATGCCCTCCGGCGGCTACTTCTTCGATGCGGTCATCCGACAGGAGCCGATCGCTGAGGAAAAGCTCGACCCGGAGGACAACCTCGAGGAGTTCGGGCCGATTGCCGAGGCTGACCTGGACCATTACCGGCAAGCCGTGATTAAAGCCCGGGCCGAAGGCCGGATGGTGGTGGCCACCCTGGGCGGCATGGCCCTGGGCGACATAGCCCTGGTGCCGGCGGTGTTCCTCAAGCGCCCGCGGGGGATCCGCGACGTGGCCGAATGGTACATCTCGCTGGCCGCCCGCCGCGATTATGTCAGGACCGTGTTCGACCGGCAGACCGCAATCGCCCTGGAAAACCTGCCGAAAATCCACGCGGTTCTGGGCGAGGATGTGGACGTGGTGTTCATCTGCGGCACCGATTTCGGCACGCAGACCTCCACCTTCTGTTCAGCCGGAGACTTCCGGGAGCTGTTCCTGCCGTTTTACCGGAAGATCAACGGCTGGATCCACCGCAACACGGGCTGGCGTACTTTCAAGCACTCCTGCGGCGCGGTGGAGCCGTTCATCGAGCTTTTCATCGAGGCGGGATTCGACATCCTCAACCCGGTGCAGTGTTCGGCGGCCGGGATGGAACCGGAGAAGCTGAAAAAGCGCTACGGCGACCGGCTCACTTTCTGGGGCGGCGGGATCGACACCCAGCGAGTGCTGCCGTTCGGCACTCCGGAAGAAGTGCGCGAACAGGTGCTGCGGCGGCTCGAGGTCTTTTCCGCGGGCGGCGGCTACGTCTTCAACTCGATCCACAACGTCCAGGCCCGCACGCCGGTGGAAAACATGGCAGCGATGATCGAGGCGGTGCGCGAGTTCAACGGGGAGAGATAATGGTCCGGGAAACGGATAGCAGCCGGCCGGGGCCGGCCGACTACGATGGCAGCCTGGCCTATGTGATCTTCATCAGTTCGGTGGCCTCCCTGGGCGGGCTGCTGTTCGGCTACGACACGGCAGTGATCTCCGGGGCGATTGGCTCCCTGCAGCAGAAATTCGGCCTGGGCCCGGCCATGACCGGCTGGGCGGTTTCCTGCGCCCTGGCCGGCTGCATCGCCGGGGTAGCGGCAGCCGGGGCGGCCAGCGACCGGTTCGGCCGCAAGAAGGTGCTGATCGCCGCCGCGGTCTGCTATTTCGTCTCGGCGGTGGGGACCGCCCTGCCGCGCAACATCACCGAGTTCATCATTTTCCGCACGATCGGCGGGTTGGGCGTGGGCGCTGCCTCGATGGCCGCGCCGCTTTACATCGCGGAAGTTTCGCCGGCCTGGGTGCGCGGTCGCACCGTTTCGATCAACCAGTTCGCCATCGTGAGCGGAATCCTGCTGGTCTACTTCGTCAACTGGTGGATCGCCGGCCTGGGCGACCAGGCCTGGAACGTGGAAACGGGCTGGCGCTGGATGTTCGGTTCGGAGGCGCTGCCGGCGGCGGGTTTGTTGGTGCTGCTGTTTTTCGTGCCGGAAAGCCCGCGCTGGCTGGTAAGATGGCACCGGGATGAAGAAGCCCGAGCGGTGCTGACACGCACCGGCGGGGAAAGAGCCGCCGGCCGGGAGATCGAGGAGATCCGGGCGACTCTGGCCGGCGACCGGGGAAGCCTGCGCGAGCTGGTCGGGCCGGGCCTGCGCCGGCTTCTGCTGGTGGGTATCGCCCTGGCGGTCCTCCAGCAGGTGACCGGGATCAACGTGATCATCTACTATTCATCGGAGATTTTCAAGAAAATGGGAGCGGCCACCGATACCGCCCTGCTGCAGACCGTGACCGTGGGTGTGGTCAACCTGAGTTTCACCATCGTCGCCATCTGGACTGTCGACTATCTGGGCCGCAGGCCACTGATGCTGGTGGGCGCCGCGGGGATGGGAATCGCGCTCATCTGGTTCGGCTGTAACCTCTATCAGGGCTACCTGGGGAACTGGAACCTTTTCTGGGTGCTGTTCTACATCGCTTCCTTCGCCAGCAGCATGGGGCCGGTGGCCTGGGTGGTGCTGGCCGAAATCTTTCCCAACCGGGTCCGCGGCCGGGCAATGGCGGTTGCCACGATCAGCCTCTGGGCGGCGAATCTGGTGGTGAGCCAGACCTTTCCGATGCTGAACGACAATCCCTGGCTGGTGGCCACCTTCCACCGGGCTTTCCCGTTCTGGGTCTATGCCGCGCTCTGCGCGGTGACCGTGGTCTTTGTCCTGTTCTGTATCCCGGAAACCAAGGGCCGGAGCCTGGAACAGATCGAGCGGATGCTGGGCGGGGAAGATTCGACAGGTCCTGTGGCCAGGTAATCCCAGAGCCATGTCTCAGAAGGTATGTTAAATTCTCGTTAGGAGCGCACCCGCGTGTGCGCCCGCGGAGGAACACAGGGGTCCACTCCGACATTGTGGGAAGAGCTTATATCTCAGGTCCGACCGCAGGAGTGTATTCAATATTAACATAACAAGGAATTGTTTAAACTATTTTCGAGACGCACCACTTTCAGAGACAATCCTGATCGATAAGCCGGCAACGGAGGCTGTTTGGTTCACCGTAATAAAAGAAAAAAACCGGTTCAGCCACCGGCTGGCAGTCCGGCCGGGCAGGCGAGTCCGGTTTTCTCTGACCGGATCGAAAGCTGGCTCACCCCCTGGCGCGTCGCCGGAGTGTTCGCCCTGCTGACCCTGGCTTACACATTCCCGCTGATCCTGTCACCGGGGAAGGCCATCCTGGGCCGGTACCAGCATTATTACGGCGACATCTTCTGGGCGATCTGGCAGTTCTGGAGCGCCAAGGTGCAGCTCTTGGAGCTGCACGCTTCCCCCTTCCGTTTCGATCTGATCGCGGGGCCGTTCAACCAGTCCTCCGTGTTCACCCTGCACAAGTTTCCCACGCTGATGATCCCGTTCACTGCGGCCTTCGGCCCGGTGGGCGCGGTCAACCTTTACGTGCTGCTGAATTTTACGCTGAGCGGACTGTGCACCTGGCTCCTGGTACGCGAGCTGACCGGCCGGAACCTGGCCGGAGTGGTCGCCGGGCTGGCCTTCGCTTTCTGCCCCTACGCCTGGGCCCGCTCGATCGTCCACCTGGACTTGGCGCCGATCTGGACTTTTCCATTCCTGTTTTACACTGCTTTCCGTCTTCACCGCGACCGCGGCGCAAAAAGCTGGACCCTATTCGTGCTGGCGCTGAGTGCCCTGGTCGTTTACAGCAGCCCCTACTACTACCTGATCTTTCCGCTGGGGTTTGCCGTCTGGCTGGCTGTGCGGTTTCTCGACCGCTTCGTCTTCGACTTCAGCCAGGGCCGGCGGGTGACCGGCGCGTTCGGCCGGGTAGCTGCCAGGCAGTGGGTTCTGGCCGCGGTAATCGCGGTGGTGCTGGCTGGCGGGTTGATGGCCGCCTACGTCCTGTATCTGGGCCCGACCGCTGCCCTAGTGGCGCGACCCCTGCACTGGCAGGAGCGTTTCGCGCTGGGCTGGGCCAATTACCTGCTGCCTGGAGTCGACCACCCGCTCTTCAAGCCTATCACCGCGGCCCTGGTGCCGGTCCGGCGCAACGTCACCGAAAGCGCGGTCTATATCGGCTGGATGCCGCTGGTGCTGGCCCTGGTGGGCCTCAAGGCCGCCCGCCGCGACTGGCGCGCCTGGGTGCTCGTAGCTTTCGGCCTGGGTGCGTTCAGCATCACGCTGGGGCCCTACCTGAGCCTGGGATACCTTAAAATCCCCATGCCGTCCCTGGTGATCCACAAGTTCGCGCCTTTCATCCGGGCGGTCGGCCGCTACAGTGTTTTCCTGCAGATGACGGTGGCCGTCCTGGCCGGTTACGGCGTGGCCGAGCTGGCGAAGCGCCGGGCGCTGAGAAAGTCGTTTTCCATGCTGATAGGCGTTCTGCTACTGCTCCTGGCTGTCGAGTTCGCGCATCCGGCCGGGCTGACCCGGGTGGCCACCAGGCCGGATGAAGCCCCGCCGGTCTACGCCAGGCTCGCCTCCCTCTCCGACTGCCGGATGATTTTCGAATGCCCACCGGTGGCGGTGACCGGCATGACCAACACCGATTACTTTTTCTTCCAGACCATACATCGCAAGGAGCTGTTCAACCGCTTTTTCGACGTGACGAACATCCCGCCGAAGTGTTTCCCGTTCTGGCTGGAGATGGACTATCCGGGCGCGATCACCGACCCGGCGAATATCGAGCTGCTGCGCTATTTCGGCGTGGACTGCGTAGTACGCCACGAGCGTAACCGGACCGGCAGCCCGCACCTGCCGCTGCCGGATTTTTCGGCGGCCGAGGGGCTGGAGCTGGTTCAGGATTTCGGCCGGGACGCCATCTACCGGGTGACCGCCGACCCGGCCACGGTCCTGCTGACTTTCGACACGCGGCCTTTCTACAACTATTCGGAAGTGGAGCTGGAGTTGAGGAACGAAGGATTCGAGCCGCCGCAGGTGCTGAGTGCCGGCCGGGCCGGCGCAGTCGGCTGGCGGATCATGCTCGGACGCGGGAAAATTCAGGCCAGAAATCTGCTCGCCAGGCCCCACAGCGTGGAAATCCGCGCCCTGGCTGCAACTTTCGGCGGAACGCGCCGGTTCCTGGCGCTGGCAGCGGGAAAGCCGGTGGCTCAGTTCGAGCTGACGAGCACTCAGGCGACGGAAATCAGGATTCCCGGCATCCAGCTGCCGCCGGAGGGCGTGGTCGAAATCACGCTCGAAAGCCTGGACGGCACCTCCACTGTCAGCTCTCTCGACCGCCAGGTCGAGGCCTCCGCGGCCTTCTCTCGCTTCCGGGTAGTCCCCGCCGATTGACCGGGAATTACCTGATAATACAGTGACAAAGTGACAGAGTTACAAAGTGACAGAGTGGTAAAGCGCGGTTGGCCGGGCCGTCTTCGTACTTCCGGCCTCAAGGGGTGTGGCCTTCTGACTGCTGACTACTGACTACCGATGAGGGAACTTCTGACTTTCGGCTTCTGTCTTCTGACTACTGACTACTGGATACTGAATACCGGTGGAGGGGGGGCTGGCTTTCGGTTGGGCGGCCGGGCGGATCAGCCGCTTCCGGGGGCCGATTGCCGCCGGCCGTAGCGGCGCCGCATCAGGTACAGGTCGCGCGCCGCATGCAGGCTGAAGGAAAAAAACCTGACCTTGGAGCCGCCGACTTCCTTCCACTGGCGCAGGGGACATTCGATTACCCGGTGGCAGTCGAGCCGGAGCAGGATTTCGATGTCGAACAGCCAGCGCGAAGTGAACGGCTCGCCGAATGCCTCTTCCAGCACTTCCTTGCGGAACAGCTTGGCCCCGCACTGGGTGTCGTAACTGCCGGTATTGAACAGTATCTGTACGACCGTGGCGAAAAGCCTTCCCAACAGATGACGGAAATAATCCCGGGCGATGGCCGATCCCAGGCGGTCGACGCGGCTGCCGAAGACGGCGTCCACCGGGCCGTAAAACTGGACGTTCTGCAATAGGTATTCCACCTCTTCTACCGGAGTGGCCAGGTCCGCATCCCAGAAACCGACCCAGGCCAGAGAGTCCCAGATTGGCAGCCCCCTGGCGTGGAGCATGCCCCGCCTCACGGCTTCGGCCTTGCCGCAGTTGGCCGGGAGATCGAGCCAGTAATTGGGCTCCCTGACATTCGCGGCCAACAGCCGGGCGGTGCCGTCCGTGGAGCCATCGTTGACGAAGAGATAGTGGATGTAGCCGAAACTTTCGAACCGGCCCAAATCCAGGCGCTGCTCCTCGTTGTAGCACGGTACGATCAGGCAGACTTTTTCCTGCAGAGCAGGCATACGCTGAGTCCGGGGATGAGGATGCCGAGCTTGCCGAGGGAACGGTTGATCTTGAAGTCCAGGTTCAGCACGCCGGTGTAAACCCGTGAAATCAAGCTGGTTTCCCGGTGCCGCCATTCACTGACCACCCGGGTGAACTCTTTTTTGAGGCCCAGACGGTGAAGCAATATCTCCAGGAATCTTACCAGCAAAGGGCCGGTGTAGAAATAGAACTTTTCCACCGGCTCCAGCCCGTGCTGAAGAACTATCTTTTCCAGCCCGGGGACCGTGTAGCGGCGGTAGTGCCGGAGGAATTCATCGTGGGGGGAGAAGAGGAACTGGAAGGCCGGGACGGAAACCAGGAGCTCTCCCGCTTCGGACAGCACCGCTGTCAGCTTATCCAGGAACGAGTGGTCGTCCTCGATGTGTTCGAGCACGTCCAGCAGCAGCAGCCGGTCGACGCTCCCCTTTTCGATCGCCTCGACGTCGCAGAGCATCAGCAGTTCCTCGCTGAATTCGTATTCCGGGAACGCGTTGTCGATAGCGATGATCCGGCGGTCGGTGAACTGCCGGACCTTGTCGATAATGTAAAGGTCGCCCGCGCCCACATCGGCGAAAACCAGGTCCCGGCCGCTGTCGGCCACCAGCGAGCAGAGGCAGTCGCGGCGTGAAACTTCCCACGGATGGCGGTAAGTGAAAGCTTGTGTCTTTTCGGCTACGTCCATTCCCTGTCACAGACCCGAGCAGGTTTAGCTGCCATTGCCGGTCCGCCGGAGGCAGCGGGAGAAATCTAATCAAACTATGGCTGGAACGGGCCTGGAGTCAAGCTTAAATCCGTAATCCGTCAGAGTATCGAGCGTCGCGGCCCGCGGGATCGGAGCCGCCGGCTGATGGGGGAGATCCAGGAAAAGAACTTCGAACTCACCAGCCGGCGGCCGGTGGACAGAAGGCGCTGAGAGTGACTTCCGGATCGAGCGACAGCGCGAGCTCTCTTTCTCCGGCCGCTTCTTCTTTCCTGCCCAATCCTTCCAGGGCCAGCGACCGCTTGAAATGGAGGAGAGCGGCCTGCTTTTGTTCGCGGGCCGAGTCCATTTCGCCGTGGGGCTCCTCTTCCCGGCCGCTTTTTCCCTGCCGGCTCTCCAGGTAAGCCAGCAGATCGGCGAACAATTTACGGGCCTGGGTGTTTTTGCCGAGCTTGACCAGGGCCAGGCCGTGGAAGTAGAGGAAGGCGTCGCCGGGCCGCGGCTGGTCCTCGAGCACCTGTTCGTACATCCGCCGGGCCTCGTCGCGGCGGCCGAGAGCTTCCAGGGCGAGGGCGATCTTGTACCGCTTGCGGGCGTGGATCGTCCCGGGCTGTTCCTTGACTTCGAGGTTATCCGGGTAGGTCAGGGCCAGCCGGTAATGCTCCAGGGCCTTCTCGCCGTCTCCCTCGGCCAGGGCGGCATCCCCCAGCCGGATGTGGCTTTCCACCCAGTAGAGATGTACGCCGAACTTGCCTTCCCAGGAATGGAAGAGGTGGCCGCCCAGAAGGAAGAGGGCATCCTGGTAACGGCCGAGCTGCACGGAAAGGGAGATCAGCCGCGAACTGAGCGGGTCGCTGCTGTTAACCGTTTCATGGTGCGCTTCGAGCGAGTCTGCCCGCTCCCTCAGGCCTACCCCCAGGTCCTGGCGAAGCATGTCCAGCTCGAGCATGGCCTGCGCCGAACGGGAGTCGGCCTCGACGGCCCGCTCGTAGGAGGCCAGCGCCTCCCCGGGCCGCCCGCTTTCGGCCAGGGCGTAGCCGAGGTTGCGCCAGGCCACCGCATTACCCGGAGTGTATTTGACCGCCTCGGTGAGCTCTTCGATAGCTTCCGCCGGCCGCTGCTTGCTGTAGAGCAGGGTGCCCAGCAGGAAGTGCGCC
>JAZDIG010000218.1:0-4337 GCA_043805105.1 Candidatus Glassiibacteriota bacterium
GGCTTGCTCGTGCCACCGCTTTTCATCCCCGGCGCAGAGCTTCACCACCGTTTCCCAGTCGCTCTCGCCGTCGATCGCTTCCCGCAGGCGGCGGCTGCCGAACAGCAGGTCTATCGCCGGGATGTCCCGGACGAACTCGTACGGCCGATCCAGCCAGGCGAATTTTCCGGGGTCCAGCTCATGCGCGGCCCAGAGCGCTGCGACCCCGGCCGCGAACGGCCGGAAAGAGCGGCGGTCGGTGACGTGGAGCTGGACCCCGCCGCAGGGGATACCGGCGAACTTGCCGAAAGTGGGAATGAACCGGTGCGGCCGGAAACGCACCCCCGGCAGGCCCAGGGAATTCAGGAGGCCGGCGGCCTCCAGGGGGTCGAGCCAGGGCGCGCCGAATATCTCGAACGGCCGGGTGGTCCCCCGCCCCTCCGACAGCACCGTGCCCTCGATCAGGCACATCCCCGGGTATACCAGGGCAGTGCCGGGGGTGGGCATGTTGGGGGAAGGCAATACCCAGGGCGCGTCGTAGTCGAAAGCGGTCTGCGGGCGCTCCCAGCCGGAAACCGGCACTACTTCCGGCTCATTCCCCACGCCGTGGGCAAGGTGGAACCAGCGGGCCAGCTCACCCACGGTCAGCCCGTGCCGGACCGGCAGCCCGGCGAACCGGCCGACGAAGGACTCGAATCCGGGCACCAGTGGAGGGCCTTCCACAATCTCCCCGCCCAGCGGGTTGGGCCGGTCCAACACCACGAACCGCACGCCCGCTTCCGCCGCCGCCTCCATGACAAATGCCATGGTGTAAACGTAAGTGTAGTAGCGGCTGCCCACGTCCTGGATGTCAAACAGGAGGAGGTCGAGATCCCGCAGCAGGCCGGCCCGGGGTTTCAGAGCCTCCGGGCGGTCCCCGTAGAGACTGGCCACCGGCACGCCCAGCGGGCTTTCCCGTTCGTCCCCGCAGCTCACCTGGTCCTGTTCCTCGCCCCACAAGCCGTGTTCCGGGCTGAACAGCCGCACGAGCCGCGCCGAGGTTCTTTCGGCCAGCACAGCCGGCCAGAAGGTGTAGTCGGCCAGCACGGCGCTGTGGTTGACCACCGCCGCCACCCGCTTTCGCTCGACCAGGCCGCGGAACTCTTTCTCCTCGAACAGCCGGTCTGCGCCGCAGATCACTCTGGTCATGGTTCCGATTCTCGCTGAATGGATTCTGTCCCTGTTACCGCCGGAATATGAATTACCACACATCAGAGCCGTAAAGTGTCGAAAGAAAAACCTATAGCGACTGTCTTGAAAATCAAGCTGTAAGGGCGAACCTTGTGTTTGCCTGCAGAGTAGCAGGATTTGCCGTAGGGGCCCGGCATGCCGTGCCCGTAAATCTTGGGGTCCGGCTATAGGATGTCGGGATTGCCGAATAGCCCCTTGAGTCCGCCCTTTTAATATTTTTCTTGGACGGTTCGCGAACCGCCCCAAATACAGGATGCCCGGCCAACCAAGGGGCGGGTATCAAACCCGCCCCTGCCTCCAACACGGGAGTGGACTAGCTCTTCCCTCGATAACTTCTACCCTTCCCTGGCAGCCTGGACCGACGCCACCCAGCGCAGTGATCTCCAGGACTGGATGAAAACAGCGCAATACCAGAGGCCGACCACCGGGCCGATATCGAACAGGCCCGCATCCGCCGGAGGAGTGGGAAAGGTGTAGAGGTTCAGGGCCAGCAGGAGCACCGCGATCACCAGGCCGGGAATCCCGAACGCTTTGCCGAACCGCGAGTGCCCGAGCATGGCAGAGGCGAAGAAGAGGAGGCCCAGCCCGAGATAAACGTCCCAGGCCACGTCCAGGCCCAGCCAGATCCCGACCAGCTCGGCTGACACCGGAGTCCCCTGGGCCCGGGCCTTGATCGCCAGCTGCACCAGCAGCATGGCCGATACGAGCGCGCCCGCGGCAAAGGTGGAAGCCATCGCCAGTTTCGCCGCCACCGACTTGCGCTCAACCTGAAGCAGTTTGCCCAGGCCCATTCCGGCCGCGCCCAGCAACGGGCCCAGAAAAGCCGCCGCCAGGACCAGGCCGGGATACGGTAAACGCTGCGAGGCTATGGCCGCGTATACCAGGCCGGTTCCCAACCCGGCAGCCACTCCGACCCGGACCCACACCAAGGGTGCAGCAGGCCCCCTCTCCAATGCTTGCATGTTCGTAACTCCTTTCTGAGCTCGCCGGTTCGAAAGTCAACTAAACCGCTGGGATATATATCCGATATCTCGGATTATTCACAAATTACCCCTCAACCTGTCGGGGCGCACCCCTGTGTGCACCCACTTGACTTTCAAGACAATCGCTGCACAGAACCGGCTTAATACCGTTTTTTACAAATAATAATACGGGTTGTACCCATTGTACATTCTTGCGGTTTACGCTCCAGGCCTTAGATTTGAGCCTGATGCAGGTGGTTTCCAACCTTTTCCCGCCCCTTCCATTCAGGAGATACTCCATGAAGACGTTTTTCGCCGCGCTGACTGTTGTATGCCTGGTGTCTGCCTTCGGCCGGGCCGCCACTCTCGACAGCCACCCGCACTGGAAAAAGGGCGACCGGCTCCCCGGCCTATATTACGAAGTACTGGCGAAATCCCTGGAATCCGCGGCCCGCTTTCAGGCCCCGGACGGCCGCTTCCGTTCGCGGCTGCCCCAGGCCGGCGGTAACGAAGCGGGCTGGCGGGTCACCGTGATGCAGTACATTTACGTCCCGGCCCTGCTGTACGTGAAAGATCACCCGGACAATCCGAAGAAGGGCGACCGCGCCACCCTCGAAATGGCCCTGCGCGCCGGAGACTACCTGACCTCGATTATCGACGAAAACGGGCGCTTCATCCCGGTGGTCAACGGGATCCGGACCGATCCGCTGGATTCCCACCGCTGGCTCTACTGCTGGGCCGAGTCTTACGGGCTTTTGGAGCCCCACCTGGACCAGGCGAGGAAAAAAGCCTGGCGGGAGGCGATCATTCGGGCCGGAGAGCCGCTGGTCAAGGACATCCGCCAGCGCGTGGACCGTCCCCGCTACACCGCTCCCTGGCTCGGCACCTCCCCCAACCATTTCGGACTCTGGAACACCACGGTCTATCGGATCGGGATGATCCTGGGGATCGATGAATGGGTGAAACTCACCCAGCCGGTCCTGGCGCGCTTCGTGCGTGAAGTGGCCCCGGGCGGATACTGGGCCGAACACGATGGCCCCACCATGAACTACGACTACCTGAACAGCTCCGTGGCCGGCCTCTACTACCATTACAGCCGGGACCCCGAGGCGCTGCGGGCCTGCCGGCTCAGCACCGACTTCCACATGCACTGGTGCACCCCGGACGGCGTGGACATCCAGACCGTGGACGAACGGAACAGCAACGATTGGGACGTCAACGCCTCCTGGGCCCTTTTCACTTTCTCCAACTTCTCGGACGGCCGGCGCTTCGCCCGCTGGAAGCTCCTGGCCGCCCTGGGCGACAGCGACGACCCCCTGACCGCCCTCGGCCTCGAAGACCTGGCCCGTATCGCCCAGGACGCCCATTATCACGTGGACGGCGAAGAGACCACGATCCCGCAGGAAATGCCCAACTACCGCCACCTGCTCGACCGGCCGGCGGTGGTCGAAAAGAAAGGCGACTGGACCTGGAGCTACAGCGCCCTGGTCAGTGTCTACAGTCCGCGCAACCAGTTCTTCCTCGACCGGATCATGCCGGTAAGCCTCTGGCAGGCCAAAACCAGGCACATAATCGGCGGGAGCAATTCCAAGAACCAGCCGGAGCTGGCTACTTTCGCGGTCAAGCGTAATGGCGTTCTCACCGCTCACCCCCTGGATGCGCTGATCCGGGGGAGCGAGGATTCGGATACGATGTTCGTCGCGGATGAAGGCTTCAGCTTCTGGCTGGTGATTGATGCGGCCGACTCCCGGACCGCCACGGTGCGGGTCAAGTGCGAGACCACTTACAACAGCTCAGACAGCGTCTTCCTCAACCTGCCGCTGCGCCTTCACCCCGGGGCCGGTCTCCAGGCCGGCTCGGCCGGGTCTTTCAGCCTCGGGGACAGCGAGATCAGCCTGAGCGGAGTGACCGAGCTTTCGCACAACGGCTGGACTGTCAGTCTCCCGCCCGATTCCAGGCTGTACTGGCCGTTCTACACCTATTTTCCTTACGGTGCCGACCGTGTGCCGAAAAATCTTCGCCGGGCGCTCGGCAGGCTCACCGTCCCGCTCAAGTCGGATGGCACCTGGTTCGAGGTGCGCTTCCGCGTCGACTGACACCGCGCCCGGCTCGACCGGCACAACTCAGCCGGAGGAAACGATGAAAGTTGTCTGCTGTGTATTGGCC
>JAZDIG010000219.1:0-2141 GCA_043805105.1 Candidatus Glassiibacteriota bacterium
ACAGAAAGAGCCGGTGACCGGCCTGCCGAAAGGCCGGATCGGCAGCCTCGAAGTCTCACGCCTGATCTGCGGAGGCAACCTGTTCAGCGGCTTCGCTCACAGCCGCGACCTGATTTACGTATCGGAGCTGATGACGCACTATTTCACGGAAGACAAGATCATCGAAACCCTGACCCTGGCCGAACAGAACGGAATCAACACGGCGATCCTGCGCTGCGACGAGCACATAGTCCGCGTGCTCACCCGCTACCGCAAGGAACGCGGCGGAAAAATCCAGTGGATCGCCCAGACCTATCCCAGGGAGGAGGACCTCACCAGCAACATCCAGTTGGCGGTCGATAACGGCGCGGTGGGCGCTTTCCCGCAGGGCGGGATCGGCGATACTTTCTACAAGGACGGCAAGTTCGACCTGCTGGCTAAAGCCATCGCCTTCATCAAGCAGAACGGCCTGGCGGCCGGAGTTGGCAGCCACGACCTCAACGTAACCCGGACCGCCGAACAGCAACAACTCGGCTGCGACTTCTACTTCAAGACTTTCAACAACGAGGATTACAACAGCGAGCCGGTCGAACAGATCGCGGCCTATTTCAAGAGCGTGAAGAAGCCGTGGATCGCTTTCAAGGTGCTGGGCGCGGGATTGCTGCAGCCGAAAGTCGGCTTCCTGAGGGCGTTCAGCCTGGGGGCTGATTTTATCAACGTGGGCATGTTCGACTGGCAGGTCCGCGACGATGCCCAGATCGCCAAGGACATCCTCACCCGGAAACTCGAACGTGAGCGCGCCTGGTTCTCGTGATCCAACCCGGAAGACCGATAAAAAAGGCTTGATCCGGGCCGGGATCAAGCCTTTTCAATTGTTCGAACCGTTTTTTTACTGTCTTTAAGCTATTTCAGCACAACCATCTTCCGGGTGGAAACGAAATCGCCGGCCTGCAGACGGTAGAAGTAGACGCCGCTGGAAATCCGGCGGCCCTGGCTGTCGGTGCCATCCCAGTTGACGTTGTAAGCGCCCGCGGCCTGGGGCTGGTCCACCAGCGTGCGGACGATCTGTCCGCGGAGGTTGAAGACGTTGAGCACCACCTGCAGCTGGCCCGTCTGTTCCGGGATCGCGTAGCTGATCGTGGTCGACGGGTTGAATGGGTTCGGGCTGTTCTGGGACAAGGAAAAGGCTTTAGGCAGGTAGGCAGGTTTTACCATGCCGAGCTGCTGGTAGGCTTGATCGAGCAGCTCCTGCGCCATGCCGCCGGAAGCCGTCAGCTTGTCGAGGCTCTTGCCGTCGAAATCCAGCGGAGTGGAAAGCACCGAGCCGTCCGGGAAGACCAGCTCGATGTTCGACGCACTCAGCCTGACATCGTAGCCGTCGTTCTGCTTGACCTTGTCCGCAAACGAATCGACCGCTGTCAGCGCGAGCACAAATAAGACCGTAAAAACGGCCGCTGTCAGCTTACCCGCTGTCTTTCCCATGATGACCTCCTTTTTTCTATTTATACTCGTTTATCCGTTTTTTGTTGCAAAATATATTCCATTTCAGCTTATTTTCCAACCGATCCGCGACCGACCTGCATCTACCGCCGGAATGCAGAATTTACCGCAGAAAAAAGGACTCCGCGGATTCGTGCAGTTTGCCAGATTGAGTGCACAATATTGCACATCTGGTTCCCGGCGGGATACAAAAATCCAAATCTTCAGTGCATTTCTTTTTCCCCGAATACTTCGGCGCTGAACGAGGATATTTCGGTATCCTTCAATTTCCAGGCATCCGGCGGCAGGCCCGCCTTGCGGCAGGTCTGGGCCAGGAACGTGTCACGGTCCCAGCCGTATTCGGTGGCGACCTGGGGCAGCAGCAATCCCTGAAACTGTCCACGGCGGACAATCAACCCATCGCGGCCGACCTGGATCCGGCTCACGTCCCCGACCGGTGTAATCGGGCTGAGGGCCGAGATTTCCACTTCAAGCAGGGCCAGCTCATCGACAGTCACCGGGTTGAAGCGCGGGTCGCGGGCGGCCGCCGCCACCGCCATCTCGCTCACCGTCTCCACCAGCGGCCTCATCCCCACGATCATCCCGATGCAGCCCCTGAGCTGTCCCCGTTCCTTGATGGTGACGAAAGCGCCGCGCTTTTCGGCCAGCACCGGCGTAATCGC